>JAFCZU010000319.1:5136-8235 GCA_019314185.1 Deltaproteobacteria bacterium
AGCATACCTTTTTTTCAACATCTTCAGCAATAATTTCTGCCACCGCAACCCTAAGCCCACCAATTTGTTCAAATTATTGTATGATTTTTCTTGCCTCTTATACAAAAGACAGTTTAATAAGTCAATAGTTAACATTTAAGATGTGACCCCGTTGTTTCTTAACAAATCCATTTCTTTGCGTAAAATAGTATCAATAACCTGTTTAAGATCAATATCTCTTCCCGCTGCTCTTTGATAAAAGAATTTTTCCACATCCTTGTCTAAATAAACAGGAATCTCCAGTTCGTCTATCGGGCGATAAAACTTTCCCTGCTCTGCTGTTGAAAAATCGTATTCCTCCTTCATAAAATTACCCCCTTCTTTCAAGATATTTTTTTGTTTCTTTTTTGGTAGCCTTTCTTGATGATATAATCCTTACAACCTCTATTTTATCCATTTTTTTAAACGTATGAACAACTGTCAATATCTTTCCGTTTGGGGTTTGCCCCAATGTTATCCACCTATCTTCATCTTTAGAATGCTGTTCATCAAATAAATTCAAAGAGTATTGATCTGCAAATACATAGCATGACTCCGTAAAACTTATCTTATGCTTTTGTATATTTATCTTTTCTTTGGCAGGATCCCAGATGAATTTCATTGTGTAGTCCTTTAGTTGGTTAATATTTCTTCATCTTTGCGCTTTTTGTGCCTTTTGTGTTTACCCCGCCTGCCCCGTAGCTCCGGCAGATGGTACCGGGGTAGGTCCGGAAGATCGTACTGGAGTGGGTCTGCCTGCCCTGTTAAATTCATGCAATGAGGAGTGAAGTTTACCCCGTGAAATTGCTTTAGCACCTATTTAACTGGGGCGTATTTAACCGGGGTGGTTAATTCTTTTCTTTTCAACAATGCAATTGTATTTTCCACGATTCTATCCACAGGTAAACCATAGATGCCACGGAGGTAATCCTGGTTCCCGACATGCCTGGTAAATTCGGAAGGAAGCGCTACACGTTTAAAGCATACCTTTTTTTCAACATCTTCAGCAATAATTTCTGCCACCGCCCCGCCAAGCCCGCCAATTTATTCAAATTATTGTATGATTTTTCTTACCTCTTATACAAAAGACAGTTTAATAAGCTAATAGTTAATATTTAAGATGTGACTTTTTTTTCTCCCAACCCAGCTCCTTATGGATATCCATAGCAGCGCCAACTATTTCATACACCTCATCTTTATATATCAGCTCAGTCATGTTTGTATTTTCCCCTGTCCACGAATTTCACGAATTATTAGCTTTTTTATATTTATCCACGAATTTCACGAATTATCACCAATAGATATTTAGGTTGTTTTTAATATTTCGTGTAAATTAGTGGAATTAGTGGACCTTTTTTTTATATTTATCCACGAATTTCACGAATTATCACCAAGTTTGTTTTACTATTTAGTGTAAATTAGTGTAATTAGTGGACATAAAAATCTATAATACAATCACAATTCTTTTGTGGACAGGAAGTATTTTTCCCAAACGTTCAAAAATGATTTCGCTTTGAGAATCTCAATTCCCTCATAAGCTTCTATGTCCAATAGATGATGATCTCCAGAAACTATATAATCCGCTTCGCCTTCATAAGCGCATGCCAAATATTTGTTATCCGAAGGATCAGCTTTAATTATATCAATTATCTCTTCTCCTTCAACAATCCAGGCAAACATTAAGATATCTTCAAAATATGCGTCTATTTCCTGTGCGGTTTTACGATGATATTTTTGAAGCTTGGGGTAGAGTAAGATACGTTTTATCTCTTTTATAATAGCCGGTGAAAGAATCAATTCTACTTGATTCTGTTTGATCAAATCAAGAATTTTGCAGGGATTTGAATTCGGCTTGATCAGACCGCTGGCAAAAAGGTTGGCATCGACAACGATTTTCAAAACTTATCCTCGACGACGTTCGACTTGTCTGGCTGCCTGCGTTGCTTCTGCCAGAATATCGTCAAGCTTTTCCATGTCTTCTCCGGCAAAAGAATCGCTAATCTTCGACATATTACTAAAGAAACGCTGCCGGGCCTTATCCATTTGCTTGAATTTCTTGATCGGAATAATCGCCACCATAGGCATGCCTTTGCGCTCCACAATATACTGGTCGTTTTTGAATGACACAGCATTCATTATTGTGCCAAACTTTTGCCGTGCCTTAAGTGCCGTAACTACCTTTAATGACATATTGTAACCTCCTTTTAAAGTATATCAATTGATATACTTTGTATTTTACCTGGAAACAGATGCATTGTCAAGCAAACAACAGCAAAGTTTATCCCGTGGAATTGCTCCAATCTTATATTTATCCACGAATTTCACGAATTATCACCAATTATTGTTTTACTATTTCGTGCAAATTCGTGTAATTCGTGGACGTAATTAGTGGACGTAATTAGTGGACGATTAAAACACAAATCGTTTCCATTCCAGTGATGCCGCGCCAAAATTAATCAGAACCCCTACTTTCAACCCAGAAGCTTTCAAGTAATTCAGTACTTGGGATTCTTCTTTAGATGTAAGCTTATCCAACGTTTTCAACTCCACAATGATTTTTCCATAACAAACAACGTCGGCATAGTATTCCTTTTTCAATCGTTTGCCTTTGTAGTAAATTGGTAATCGTTTCTGCGATTCAAAGGGCATCTTTTTTTCTCTGAGTTCTATCAGGAAACCCTCTTGGTAAACAGCTTCCAGAAACCCACATCCCAACTCCTTATGAACCTCCATGGCAGCGCCAACGATTTCATACACCTCATCTTTATATATCAGCTCCGTCATCTTCTCATTTCTCTCTATCCACAAATTTCACCAATTATCACCAAAAAATTAGTGTAAATTCGTGTAATTCGTGGACGTAATTAATGAATTTTCCTGCAGGGCATCCATATCGCCTGTTCGGCCATTAAGCTGGGTAGGCATTATAACTCTGGTTTTACCTGTAACAGCCATTTCAACATCTTCAGCAATAATTTCTGCCACCGCCCCGCCAAGCCCGCCAATTTATTCAAATTATTGTATGATTTTCCTTGCCTCTTATACAAAAGACAGTTCAATAAGTCAATAGTTAATATTTAA
>JAFCZU010000047.1 GCA_019314185.1 Deltaproteobacteria bacterium
AAAAAAAGGGGTTAACTTCAATAGCTAACCCCTTGATTTATTTGTGGTGCCGGAGGTCGGAATTGAACCGACACGAACTTGCGTTCGGAGGATTTTGAGTCCTCTGCGTCTACCAGTTTCACCACTCCGGCACATTGGACAAAGTTCAAGGGTTCAGGTATCGGATGTCAGGAAAGTTTTAATTTCTGATGGCTGAACTCTGTAAACATCTACAGTAATTTTTAAGCAAAATAGAGATGAATGTCAATAGAATTGCTTGAATATAGATGAATTTTTATTTCAACTTAAGTCGAGTGATTTTTGGGAAAAAATGGGAAAGAGGTCAAAAATATCCTTTGCCGGAATCGCTCCTTCTCTTAAAATCTTTGGTGCGCTGCCGGTAACATCTACAATCGTTGATCCTGCGCCTCCTTTGAGTTTGCCCGCATCAAGTATGAGATCAAGTTTGTCAGCGATGAGAGGTTCAAGATCAGAAAGCATCGAACATCCAGTGCTGCCTGAAAGATTGGCGCTTGTTCCGGTTATGGGACTGTTTAGCATATTTACCAGAGCAGAAGGAACTGTGTGTTCTGGTATGCGTATGCCGATCTTGCCGGTGCCTGCTGATAGAATAGCTGGCACTGTGGCTTTTGCCTCAAATATAATTGTAACTCTGCCGGGCCAGAAACTGTCCATAATTTGCAGTGCATAGGGCGGAACGTATTGAACAAGCATTTCTACAGCTTTTATGTTCTTTACCATCACGGATATGGGCTTATTAATCGGTCGCTGCTTTATTTTAAAAATCCTGTTTACTGCATCGACATTAAAGGCGTCTGTGCCCAGCCCGTAAATGCACCTGGTTGGGAACAAAATAATACCCCCTTTTTTTATTACATCGGCTGCTTCATGGATAATGTTGGGCAAGGGGTTTATAGGATCAATTTTTCTTATTTTATCTGTGATCTTTGTGTACTCCGTGGTGAAAGTGATTTGTTCGCAATGCCTTTGGACAGATTAAAGACACCCTCAATGTTTATATTGGAGACAGTAATTATTGTTTTATTCCAATACGTTTTGCATGGCAGACTGGTATTCTGCGGTTCAAAAAACATTAGCAAAGTTGGTTTTTTCAGAAGATTAAAAGGTTAATAGCTTTTCGGCTTTAAGATCAACCTGCAGCTCCATTTCTTTTTTAAATAGTTTGAGTTTGTTATAAAGATTGTTGTCAGAAAGGGAGAGTATCTGCGCTGCGAGAATACCCGCATTTCTTGCGCCTGGTTTTCCGATGGATACGGTTGCTACAGGTATGCCTGGAGGCATCTGTACTGTTGAAAGAAGTGCATCCAGACCCTTTAGAACAGAGGAATCAATAGGAACTCCGATGATCGGAAGGGAAGTGTTGGCGGCTATTGCTCCCGCAAGATGTGCGGCATGTCCTGCGCCTGCAATAATAACCTTTATCCCTTTTTTGTGCGCCGAAGATGCAAATTCAGCCGCTCTTTTTGGGCTCCTGTGAGCGGACGCTACAGTCATTTCAAAGGGAATGCCGAATTTTTTCAATACAGCAACGGTTTCCTCCATGACTTCCATGTCAGAATCGCTTCCCATTACAATTCCCACCTCAGGAGGCTGCTCAAGCCTTTTTACAGCCTTCTGGCCTATGTCTTTGCGGTAACAGGCATTTTCCCATGATATTTTGGATGCAGCAAGATAGGTTCTTGAAATGGCCTTGTTGATTGAGTCGCCAAGAGCGGTGACTCCCAGAACACGCCCGCCATTTGAAATTAATTTATTATTTTTTGTTTTGGTGCCTGCATGGAAGACAACAACATCTTTCATGCGGCGCACATCTTTAAGGCCGGAAACAGGCATACCTTTCTGATATGAACCGGGATATCCGCCGGATGCCATGACAACGCACACAGATGCCCTCTTGTCTATCTCAAGCCCGTACCTGTTCAGTGTGCCGTCAATTGTGGCCTCCATAACAGGAACAATATCGTTTTTCATACGTATTAAAAGTGGCTGAGTTTCCGGATCTCCAAAACGGGCATTAAATTCTAAAACCTTTATTTTATCATTATCAATCATCAATCCGGCATATAGAATGCCTCTGTATGGACGTCCTTCTGATTCCATTGCGCGTACAGTCGGTATCATTACTTCTTTCATAATTTTTTTATGAAGATACCTGTCTATAATGGGTGCTGGAGAATATGCGCCCATGCCTCCTGTATTGGGGCCTTTGTCGTTATCATATATCGGCTTATGGTCTTGTGATGAAGGGAGGGGAAGTACGGTTTTGCCGTCTGTAAAGGCGAGAAAGGAAACTTCTTCACCGGTCAGACACTCTTCAATTACCACCCTGTTCCCTGCATCACCAAAGTCTCGTTTTATCATTATCTGCGTTAGTGCTGTTAATGCTTTCTTAACCGTGGCGCATACAATTACACCCTTGCCGGCAGCAAGTCCGTCAGCCTTAACAACAATGGGCGCGCCCATTTTGCGTATATAGCTTTCCGCTTTTTTATAACCGGTAAATACTCTGCCTGAAGCGGTTGGAATTCCGTATTTATCCATCAGAGTCTTTGCAAAGTATTTGCTGGATTCTATTTCCGCAGCTTTTTTTGTTGCGCCAAAAATTTTCAGGCCCTCTTTTTCAAAAATATCTACTATGCCGGCGGCAAGAGGCGCTTCCGGACCGACCACTGTGAGATCTATCAGCTCCTTTTTTGCAAATTGAACAAGTTTATCGATTTCTTCTGCGCCAATGGCCACACATGTTGCCTGCTCGGCAATTCCTGCATTGCCCGGGGCACAAAAAATCTTTTTTACTTTAGGGCTTTGAGCGATTTTCCATACAAAGGCATGTTCTCTGCCGCCACTGCCAATTACTAAGACTTTCATAATACCTCCAAAATTTTACCACAGAGACCAAGTATAAAGCAGAGTGAAGGATAAAAAAACACTCTGTGCTCTCCATGATGAAAATGGCCTGCTATTTCTTTAGGATTTTTTATTTGCGAGTTTTTCCAGTAAATCAATCTCATGATTTCAAAGGTCTTACTTGTTGTGTCGTTCGAGGCTAAGCTCTATTAATTTGTCAAGCAGCCGGCTGAAACTTATTCCCGCGGTTTTTGCGGCCAGCGGTAAAAGGCTTGTTGTAGTCATGCCAGGTATGGTGTTTGTTTCAAGAATATATAAACCTTTATTGCTGAGGATCATATCGGTTCTGCTGTATCCTTTACAGAAAAGAGCCTGATGAGCCATTTGCGCATATGTTTTAGCTTTTTCCGTCACAGCATCATCAATACGTGCGGGACATATTTCGTGTGTTATGCCGGCAGTATATTTTGCATGAAAATCAAAAAAATCATGATCTTTATCAGGAATAATTTCAATAATCGGCAGGGCTTCCAGTGTATTGTTTCCTATGACGCTGCCTGTTAGTTCAAGGCCGTCAATATATGTTTCGATAAGGACGGTATCATCATAAACAAAAGCAGTATTCAGGGCTTCTTGTAATGATTCTGTTGATTTAACCATTGACATGCCGATGCTTGAGCCTCCTGTAACCGGTTTTATTACCATGGGCAGACCAAGCTGTTTGGCGCATTCTTTTGGATTGATAATATCGCCTTGTTTGACGGACATATACGGAGGGACAGGGATTCCAGCCTGTTCGTAAAGCTGCTTTGAAACCTTCTTGTTTATGGCAAGAGCGCTTCCAAGGACTCCTGAACACTGGTATGGAATATCAAGCAGGTCAAGGAGTCCCTGAATGGTGCCGTCTTCACCAAAGGGGCCATGAAGTATTATAATGGCAGCATCAATTTGGGGAGCATCTGCTATTAAACGATCAAGATCTGTTTTTGGATCATATCTGACGACTGAGTATTTGTTCTTATTCAGAGCCTCATAGACCTGGTCGCCACCATGTAAAGAGATATTTCTTTCAGATGATATTCCGCCGGAAAGTAGCGCTATGGTTAGTTTTTTCATGGGATAATGATTTAGTTTATGTTTTCAAACTGATTTTATTCTTATGCCTCTGAAACCTTGAAAATCTGCTGTTTGATTCTGTTATATTCATCCTGCGTGATCAGGTTTTTTTCAAGCAGACGGGCGATCTCGGTTAGTTCTCTGACACGGATACTATTTGCATCTTCCAGTTGCAATACATGGTTAGATGCGTTGTTTCCTAATTCCAACGGAGCATTGGCAGGTCTTCCCATTCTGACAGATGCAAGCCCTCCTAATACGCTGATTTCAACAGGTCTGCCGCCAAACATGGGTGAGCTCAGGGTTTCCTTGAGATTCTTTCCTTCTTTTTTCATATGCCTGTAAAAAAGATATGCTGAAATAATTATAATTGCCGAAACACCAAGAAAGATCCATAGCATGTAATTTATTATGCCGCGGAAAAAAATAATCAATAGAGCAATACCCACCAGAAGAACAACATGAAGAGCAAGAACCATATAGGCCAGCATGACACCTTTAAAAAGGTCCGGCCCCTCTTTTTTTTTGTTAAACAGCATATTGATTAATCGGTCCTGTTTGAGGTTTTTGCAAAACGCTCGATTAGCTTTGCTTCGTACTGTTGAGGCATTTCGTACATTATCGGTGTGTTTCGTATTGAATTGAGCTTCATTATTAAAAAGTTCAATTTTTTTATCAAACTGTATTTGTCAGCGGTTTCTTTCATGCCGGATAGAAGCTTTTTTGTCTGATTAATTTCTTTTTTTAATTCAACTTCAGGAGGAACAAAATCCGCATTTTTCAATATTTTGTAAGCGAGCCGGAGTTCTTCCGAGATATTAGCGTTATTTTCAAACACAAGAGGTTTACCGGAACCTGGCAGATTGTCGAATTCACCTCTTTTTTGAGCTTGCTGGATTCGTTGTTCAACTATTTTTTCAAAACCTGTTATCATAATTTAATAATGATGATTTCATGAAAAGTCGGATGCATCAGCATTTTGTTGCTATGACAATTACTGCATAAATAATAATATATATATTGAACTATTTTTTCAAGCTCAAAGATTTCAGGGAAATAGTTGCACGAAAAAAAGCCCCTCTGCAAATTAACCAGAGGGGCTTTTATTTCAATTAAGGCTGGTGGCGATGCAGGGAATTGAACCCCGGACACTGCGGATATGAGCCGCATGCTCTAACCATCTGAGCTACATCGCCAATTTAACAACGGTTTCTGTAACAACTCAAACCTTGTAAGTCAAGTCGAAAAACTGATTTTATCAATTCTAATTTTTATGAGATCATTAAAATTGAAATTGCTACTGAATTTATTTTGCCTTGAAAAACCTGGTTCTTTGGGCCAAGTCAGAGATAGATGGCCTTGGATTTTTGTGTCTAAAATCACAAATTACAAGCGCCAAATCTCAAATTGCAATATTTAATGACCAAAACTTTTCAGGGCAAGACATCGTTTGGATCTTTGTAATACTTTAGCTTTTTAAAACGAATTCAAACTTACGGATTTGTTTTGAATCGCAGGATATCGAACGAGAAATTATGAATGTCGAAGTAAGGTATTCTATCATTTTTAATATGTAAAAAGATAGCTTGCCGGGGCATAGCCGTAGGCGACGCCTGGAGCGCAGCGATTCCACAATTCATCATTCGAAATTCCTTGTTCGATATTCAAATAATGCTTTTTTCGGAGTAACAATATTTCAACGAAAACAGCCAAACTTTCAAAGCGCTAAATTATTACAGAATTTTGAATTTCGGTCATTGGAAATTGTTTGTAATTTGATATTTGTGATTTCAATAAATCAATGAACTGCTAACAAAGCAAATTCCCTCTGGGGATAGCTAAAGCTTGGTTCTCTGGGCCAGGATTCTTTACTTATGCTGGAGAGGAACTTGTAACTTCAACTGTGTATTCTTCAATATTATTAGGAATATTGGTGAATATAATCATAAACGGAACCAATTTCCCGGGTTTAATGTTTACATTTGTTTTATTAGCTCCAAACTGGTTTGAAAGCCTTTTATTTATTTCATTTATATCCAGGTTGGCAAGCTCTGTATCCGATATGGCATTGCCGCAATATACTGTTGCTGATTTTGCAACGGCCTTCTCTTTAGTATAGAGTTTTCCTGTTATCTTGATAAAACTGCGTGCTTTTGAATATTTATTTTTTATTCTTCCTGTTATCACAAATAAATTTCCGATCTTGGTATTATCTGCAAATTTGCCATTTATATCTAAAACAGTTATTTTAAGGTTGCCAGGATCCTGTATCTCTGGTTTTAAAAAACTGCTGATAAAAGGAATCTTAATGTTCATGCTGTCTAATACAACATATGTTCCGTAAGCGCCTCCAGCTAAAAGGACTACTATCAAAAGAATAAGAAGCAGTGTGCTCATGTGCTTTTTTTCGTCGGTTATTAATTCTTTTTCTTTTGCTGCTTCCTTATCAACTTGACTGGGTTCTTCAATTTCTTCTGCTTCAAGTTTTTCTATCTTAGTTTCCAACGCAACCGTTTCTGTAATTTCTTTTTCAATTTCTTCTTCAGTAATTTCTTCTTGAGTCACATCCTTTTGATCAATATCCTCAATTTCAGATTCAATATCTTTTGTTGCTGCTGCTGCTGCTGCTTCTTCCATGCTTTCATCAACCACCAGCTCCATGTCGGCATTCAGTCCAAGATTGAGTTCTTCAGGTTCTTCTTCGGTCTCTTCAGCCTCTGTTTTATCTTCTAAGTCTATGTCTGACAAATCAAACTTTTCTTCAACTTCGAGCTCTTCTTTATCTTCTGGCTTTGGTTGATCTTCTAAAACTAACATTTCCCCTATTTCAGACAAATCGAGTTCATTTTCTGTTATGATTTCTTCTTCAATTTTTTCAAGCGGTTCAGTGTCAAGTTCCAGTTCCAGTTCCAGTTCTTCAGGTTCTTCCGGAGTTTCTTCAGGTTCCGATTCATCTTCAAGTTTTAAATCAGACAGATCGAATTCATCTATAACAGACTTATTTTTTGTTATAGCTTCTTCCTCTATTTCTTCAATATTTGAGACATCTTTTTCAGCATTTTTTTCCTTAACGTCCTCCAATTCAGGGGTATATATTTCTTCTGGCTTTTCATCGGGCATATCTGTAATTGTTTCTGGATAGGCAGTAAAAATATTTGCACATTTTGAACATCGAACCTCAGAGCCGGTTGGCTTTAAAAGACTTTCATCTAAATTAAAACTGCTATTGCAATTTTTACATGTGATAATCATGACAAGTCCTCACTTGTTAAATTGAGATTTTTGCAAAAATCTCAGAATTTGATAAACTCATAAAAAATCAGTGCAACGCAGTAGATGGGACTTTTTACGACGTCATCAAAATTTCAGGTAATAAATATCTGGTAACTGTCTGTAATTTTCATTGTAATCAATTCCATAGCCAACAATAAACCCTTTTTCCACTGTATGGCAGGTATAATCGATTTTTATTTTTGTCTTTCGGCGTTCGATTTTGTCAAGCAGGGAGCAAACCTTAACAGTATTAGGCCCAAAAGAATTCAGATAGTCAATGAGATACGTTAAAGTAAGGCCTGTATCGGCTATATCTTCAACTATCAACACATCTTTATTCTTTATATCAATTTCTATCTCTTTGGTCAAATTGATGTTTCCTGATGAGGAAGTGCCGGAACCATAGCTCGCTATCCGTACGAAATCAATTTTGACAGGGATAGTAAGATGCCGGGCGAGATCAGCTAAAAAAATAAATGCACCCTTTAAAACACCGATAAGAACAAGTTCACGATTTTTATAATCGGATGATATTTTATGCGCAACTACAGCTACCATTTTGTTAATGCTATCTTTTTGCAGAAAAGGAATTAACTCCGGCATTTTCAAATCCTTAGTCGGCTCAGGCCTCTATAAAACTCTTTATTCTCAATAGGTTGTAGAATTCCAATATATTTAATCAAGCATATTGATTTTGCTGTTTTGTTAATAAATTTGCTTTGTTACAAATCGGTCTCCGCCAATTTTTTAATCAAGCTTTTTTGTTTAGTTGTAAGATTTTTTGACATATTAACATTGATGATTACATAAAGGTCGCCTTTTTCTTTATTAGCCATGTTGGGAAGGCCGTGTCCTGAAAGCCGCATTTTGGTTTTATGCCTGGTGCCGGCAGGTATTTTCAGGCTTAATCGCTTGCCGTCGATAGTGGGTACAGATATTTTTGTTCCAAGAAGCGCTTCACTCAACTTAATCTCTTTGTTTATATACAGGTTATATCCTTTTATGCTGTAAACAGGATCAGCAAGCACCTTTGACTGTATATAGAGATCGCCTGAATGACCTCCAAATGGACTTTGTTCTCCCTTTCCGGCAAGGCGGATCTTTTTCCCTGTAATCATTCCTTCTGGAATTTTTACCGTAATATTTTCAGAACGACCTTGATGTTGCAAGGTTATAGTTTTACGGCTCCCTGCTGCTATTTCTTGTATCGTCAGTGGTATTTCATATATCAGATCAGACCCCTTTGGGGTTTGCTGCTGCCTTGCCCTGCCACCAAACGGGGAGCCATTGCCAAAAGCAAACCGCATGCCGCCACCCCTTTTGCTGCTGAAATCAGCATTGCCAAATCCGAACTCTTTAAAGATATTTGAAAAGTCAAACCCTTTAAAGATATCTTCCTGTGAATAGCGCTGCTGAAATCCGGCTGAACCAAATGTATCGTATTGTTTACGTTTTTTCTTATCGCTTAAAACAGCGTAAGCTTCGCTGATTTGTTTGAATTTTGCTTCGGCATTTTTATCTCCTTTGGTGTGGTCAGGGTGATATTTCATGGCAAGCTTCCGATAAGCTTTCTTGATTTCCACATCAGAAGCATTTTTGTTAAGACCTAATGTTTTATAATAATTCGACTCGGGCATTCTCAAATTTCCTTTTATTGTTAAATTGATTTTATAACAGATATGGATAGTTAAAAACAATAGAAAATATGGGAATAGATTCTTTCATATACAAAAAGTTTCTCTTTTGCCTAAATAGTACTAAAGCTTCATTTCGTGCCGGCGTCAGTCTCAAATTTTAAGCTTCGAAATGCTCAATATATTCCTGTGGCTAAAATTTTCATTTTCCTTATGATTGAACAAAATTGAGCATTTTTTAAAGATCTCTCCTGTTGTAGTTAAAAGCAGTCAAGGAGTTGGTCGTTGGATAAAGGGGAGAATTGGCGAACATTTTTTGGTGCGCCCGGCAGGATTCGAACCTGCGACCTACGGATTCGAAGTCCGGCACTCTATCCAGCTGAGCTACGGGCGCAAAATAATATACCTTTGCAGAATGCTTTGAACATTTTGAAAAGGTATCATGAAAATGGGGTGAGTGAAGGGGCTTGAACCCTCGACCCCCAGGGCCACAACCTGGTGCTCTACCGACTGAGCTACACCCACCATATATTTTATAAAATATATCATATCAAATAATTAATTTCAAGTTGTTTTATTCTTTATTTTTTTCTGAAAAACTTGGTTCTCATGACCAGGTCAGAGATAGATGGCTTTGCCTTGGATTTTTGTGTCTAAAATCACAAATTCCAAGCGCTAAATTATTACAGATTTTTGAATTTCGGTCATTGGAAATTGTTTGTAACTTGATATTTGTGATTTCAATAAATCAATGAACTGCTAACAAAGCAAATTCACTCTGGGGATAGCCAAAGCCTGGTTCTCTTGGCCAGGATTCTTTGGTATAAACAGGCTGTTTTCGGTATTTCAGTGTTTTATATGACTTTGTTTTCAGGATGTTATAACTACATCCGTCTGATATTGTAAACAGCTCTTCCTTCGGCAATAACAGTTTTTTTATCGTTTGCAGCATAGACTCGAGTATGTACTACGCTTACGCGATTTCCCATGCGCTGGACTTTTGACTCGGCGATGATGTTATCGTTAGGCCCAGGTCTTAGATAGTCAACCCTCATATCTACAGTTGAGATTCGATCTTTTTTAGCGCAGTGAGTCCAAGTTGCTGCGCCACCGCATGTGTCAATGAGTGTAGAAATAATACCACCATGAAGGGCAGGGCGGCGTTTGTCTCCTATAAATTCCTTTCGAAAAGGCACAAAGAGTTTCGCAAATCCCTCTCTCAATTCATCAACTCTAATATCAAGGTATTTGTTGAAAGGAATTTCCTCTTCCATGAACACAATAATTTCTTTAAAGTTTTTTTTCATTTTTTACCTTCCAGACGATTTGTTTTTTATCACCTTTTTGAGAGAGCATAATTCTATTAAAAACAGGTAATTGCTCAGGTGGATAGGTTGAAGGTTGAAAACTGTCAGGTAAAAGCGCATTTTGAAGTCATGTTTGGTGCAAAAAACAGACCCGCCCGTCTCGTCTGAGCTCGCAATGACGGGCAGATATTTTCGCCAAAGTACCGCAATTGTGTTCTTCTGATCTCTTCAGCCTTCAATCTAAATAGCTTCAGTTTGACTACATGAGTAGTTTCATGCTTATTTTTTTTTATATCCTGCATATAAATTCGCGATTCCAAATGTCAGTTTTTTCCATGCTACATTCTGAAACCCAGCCAGGCGCATTGTTGCGGCAAAATTATCAGGATTCGGAAAATTTGCAACTGATGCAGGAAGATACTGGTATGCCATTGAATTCTTAGAGAAAAGCCATCCAATAAAAGGAAGAATTGCTTTGAAGTAAAACCGGTATATTGATAAAAACAGATCCTTGTCAGGTATTGCCAGTTCGAGTACAAGAAGCATCCCGCCTGTTTTCAGCCTGGTATGGAATTCCTTCATGACCGATAATTTGTCATTTATATTCCGGATTCCAAATGCAATGGTTATGGCGTCAAAGGTTTTTTTTCTGAATGGAAGATTAAAGGCATTTCCCGTAAGCAGATGAATATTTGCAGAAGCGTTTTCTGTATCGATTTTATCTCTGGCCAGCGTGAGCATACCTGTTGAAAAATCAATGCCAAAAACATTAACGCCAGATCCTTTTTGCCGGATAATCTCAAGGGCGACATCGCCTGTTCCGCAAGCCACATCCAGCAATGTTCCGGTGTCAGATATCTTTATTGCCGACACCATCTTTTTTCTCCAGTAAATATCCTGCCTTAAACTTAACAAACGGTTTAACAAATCATAACTGGGCGCTATGTTCTCAAACATGTCTTTTATAAAAGGTAGTTCTATATTCTTCATTGACATTTGTGCTTTCTGTATTAATTTTAAAAGTTATATTTGATGAATTCAATTTTTTGCAAAGCCATCATATTTATAAAAATTATCTTTTTGTTACCACAACAAAAGCTTTATTACAATAGGTACATAAATGACTACAAAACGTGATTACTATGATATATTGGGCGTAAATCGTGATGCCTCAAACGACGAATTAAAGGCAACTTACCGGAAGCTTGCTCTAAAATTTCATCCAGATAGAAACCCTGACGATAAAAGCGCTGAAGAAAAGTTTAAGGAAGCTGCAGAAGCATATGAAGTGCTTCGAGATCCTCAGAAACGTAACATGTATGATCAGTATGGTCATCAAGGCCTTGAAGGGTCAGGTTTTTCAGGTTTTGGCGGATTTGATGACATAGCTTCAAGTTTCGGTGATATATTTGAAGATTTTTTCGGATTCAGAACCGGAAGACAAACTAGAACCAGAAGCATGAGAGGGGCTGACCTTCGATATAATTTATCACTCAGCTTCATAGATGCGGCCTTTGGCGTGGAAACCGAGATAGATATCGAAAAGCTTGAAACATGCACTGTTTGCAATGGCAGTGCATGCGAGCCAGGCACACAGCCTGAAACATGCAGCCATTGTCATGGCACAGGTCAGGTTTCCAGATCACAAGGCTTTTTTACAGTAAGAACTGCCTGTCCTGCATGTCAGGGCAATGGTCAGATGATATCCCATCCATGCTCTAATTGCAGAGGATCGGGGCAGGTTATGGAGCACAAGAAGGTTTCTGTGAAAATACCTGCCGGAGTCGATTCCGGATCCAGGCTTCGCCTGTCAGGAGAAGGAGAAGCTGGAATTTATGGCGGGCCTCCCGGAGATCTGTATGTTTTTATCAATGTTGAATCCCATGAATTATTTGAACGTAATAACACAGATGTAATATGCCGTGTGCCGATTTCCTTTGTTCAGGCGACGCTTGGCGATAAGATAACGGTTCCTACTCTAAAGAATGACAAGACAATTAAAATCCCGAAAGGAACACAGGCTGGTGATATATTCCGGCTTCGCGGTGAAGGGATCCCTTCTCTAAGAAACGGTAGTCGTGGTGACCAGATAATTCAATTTATAATAAAGACATCCACTAACCTCAATAAAAAACAGGAAGAGCTGCTCAGGCAATTTGCCAAGATAGAATCAGGCAAGCTGTCGAGCAAATTAAAAAATATGTTTAAAGCAAGTCATGTATAAACAGTTTAACGAGGTCTGAATTATGTTTGAATTAAAAGTCATATCCAATTTTGCGGCAGCCCATCAGCTAAAGATGGTTGCAAAAAAGTGTGAAAACATGCATGGGCACAACTGGAAGATTGAAGTTTGTGTAGTAGGTAAAGACTTGAATAATGCCGGAGTAATTATGGATTTTGCTAAAATCAAGAAACATGTATCCGAAATTCTGGAAAAGCTGGATCACAAGGTGCTTAATGAAATTGATTGTTTTTATGACATCAATCCCTCGTCAGAAAATATTGCTTTATACATTGTTAGAGAACTTCAGGCAAAAATCGACAATTCTGACATTAAGGTCGCCAGTGTAACAGCCTGGGAATCAGAAGATGTCTGCGCAACGTATAGGCCGGAATGACAAAAAATGTGTGTTTTCGACTTTTTACGACGCCATCAAAATTGAATATTTTTCAAAGGTCTCTAAGAATGTTTGGACAGCTTCTTAGCTTGTTTAACCAGATCATCCCTTGAAATAATTGCTGTGACATTTTTTACATGTTTGCGGATATTTTCAAGTCCGCCTTCCTGGCGATCAATAAGAATTACAACCTTCACAACATCAAGGCCTTCCATGCGAGCGCGTTCCACAGCCTTTATTGTAGAACCTCCGGTAGTGGCAACATCGTCTATAATTGCAACACGTTCACCAGATTTTATGTCTCCCTCAATCCATTTGATAATCCCATGATCTTTTTTGGTCTTGCGGATTGAAAAAGCATTGATGCGGTGTTGTTTTAATTCCGAGGCAAAAGCTGTTGCAACAGCAATAGGATCTGCTCCAAATGTAAGCCCGCCGACTCCTGCCACATTTTGATCCTTTATGGCTTCAAATACAAGATGCCCAGCCAAATACATGCCTCTTGCGTTTAACGTGGTGGGTTTGCAATTAACATAGAAACAACTCATTGTTCCTGAAACAAGTTTATAAATCGGTTTGCTGCTGTATTTGAAAGATTTTTGACAAAGCATTTCTATTAGTTCTTGTTTCATTGCATGTATCCTTACTCAAACAAAATTGAACATTTATCAAAGGTCTCTAAGTAAATGTTGATTTTAGAGTAATTATAAGATAAAAAGCCTCCACTGAACTGAAAGAAGCTTTTTAATGGGATTCAGTGGAGGCTTTGAGCAGGAAAAACTTTTGGAAGCACTTTGAGCAGGAAAAACTTTTGGAAGCACTTCCTGAACTCTGATGTATCCCTTAGCAATAATGCTGATGGCGGTCAATAGAGACCTTTGCAAAAAATCGGTAAATTCACAAGCCAATATTGACGGTCTCGTAAAAAGTCCATTTTGTTCACTTCATGACCATTTTGGGCGCAATTAAGATGTTTATTTAAAATGCAAGAACTCGAACGCAAGAACTCGGCCTGACGGCCTCAAACAGCTTGCATTTCTTAACGATAAACATTTTAATTGCTTTTTTCCCAAAATGCTCAAAAGTCGTTCACAAAAGACTTTTTACGAAGCCATCAATATTTATAGTGGGACTTTATATGCAAACTGATACTAAATTAAATAAACAGCTGCGAAATATTTTCTTTGTTGTTATGATTATATATTTCGCTGTTTTCCCATGGTTCTCTGAAGCTAATGAGCCTGCTGAAATCTTTACTCTTCAGCAGACAATTGAAGAGGCAATAAAGGCCAATATTGGGCTGAAAATATCACAAGAAGAAATAAAGGTGGCGCTTTCAACCAAAAAATATCAAAGGACGAAATTTTTCCCAACATTGAGTGCGACCTATCAATACAAGCACAACTATGAAGAACGGAGCAACCAATATTTTGGAATAACAACCCCCCGAAATGAATACAATCTTGTCACCTCATTCAATCAGCCTTTATTTGCCGGGTTTTTATTGCTCAACCGGTATAAGATCGCAAGCGTTGGTCTAAACGCAGCTAAAATCAATGAAAAACTTGTCCGCCAGGCTATAGTTTTTGAAGCAAAAAAAGTATATTTCTCTTTTTTGAAAATGCAAAAACTCATGAGAATTTCCAGCGAAGCGGTTACACAACTTGAAGCCCATGAAAAAGCAGCAAAAAATTTCTATGAAGTAGGGATGACGCCTTTAAATGATCTGCTAAAAGCACAGGTTGAGCTGGCAAATGCCAGGCAGGATCTTATAATTGCTCAAAACAATCTGGAAATAGCTCAATTAAACTTTAACATTCTTCTCCGCAGATATATTAATGCATCGATTGAACTGCACGATGTTTTTGACTATGTGTCTTTTGAAAAGGGGATCGATTACTGCCTTGAAACAGGTATGCAAAAACGTTTGGAACTAAAGGCCGCCGATTTAGAGACGGAAATATCGGAAAAAGAATTAAAATTGAGCAAAAAGGACTATTATCCATCAATAAGTCTTCAGGGCAATTATTATAACAGAGGTACAGAACCGGACTTGAATGGGGATAATGGGATAAGCGATCCTGATAGCTGGGATGTTTTAGCTGTGGCGACTTGGAATTTCTGGGAATGGGGCAAAACCGGTTATGGAGTAAAGGGGAAAATGAGCTGTCTTGCCCAGGCACAATATCATAAAACAGAAATAAGCGATAATATTCGTTTGGAAGTCAAACAGGCATACCTCAAAACAAGGGAAGCTGAAAAAAATATTATTACTGTTAAAAAAGCTGTTGAACAGGCAAAAGAAAACTTCAGAATAAGCGAGGAACGTTATAAAGAGCAGATGGCTACTTCAACAGATGTTCTCGACGCACAAACACTTCTTTCCAGAACCATGACAAACTATTACAGTGCCTTGTATGACTTTAAAATTGCAAAAGCCTATTTGTATTGGGCAATGGGCCAGACCGAAAAAATTGCGACAGGTATAAAATGATTGATGGAAATGACAAAAGCTCAATAATACGGATGTTCCATGTTCATAAGCAATATGGCGTAAAAAAAGCTCTCATTGATATTAACCTTGATATTTTCAAAAATGAATTTCTTTTTATCACAGGTCCCAGCGGCGCTGGAAAATCAACCCTGTTGAAACTCCTTTATTTTGGAGAACCTGTATCTGAAGGACAAATATTAATTGATGGAATGAATCTGTCCAGAATTCCCCGTAGCCGGATACCTTTTTTAAGACGAAAATTCGGGATAATATTTCAGGATTATAAACTTATATCTACAAAAAGCGTTTTTGATAATGTGGCTCTTGTTCTTGAAGCAATGGGCAGAAAAAGACAGCTAATCCGGAAGAAAGTAAATAGCGTATTGAGGATGGTTGGAATGGAGGAAAGATCTAAATCGTTTCCTCAAAGCTTGTCAGGCGGCGAACAGCAAAGAGTTGCTGTTGCCAGAGCAATTGTTGGAGTTCCCAGGATAATATTAGCAGACGAACCAACCGGCAGTCTTGATTCTGGATCGGCCAATATTATTGTTGATCTTCTTAAAGGATTTCACACACGTGGAGGTACTGTAATTGTTGCCACGCATGACAAGGAACTATTACGCAAAACAGGCAGCAGGGTAATCCACTTGAAGGATGGACAGCAAATCAAGTGAAAAGCGGGGCTAAACCACAAGCCTTTGATATAATTGACAAGTTGATTTCGCTTAGGGTTCCGCAAAGTGGCACAACATAGCTTTTTAATAAAAATCAAACTTATGAATTTGTTTTGAACCGCAGAATATAGAACAAGGAATTATGAATATCGAAGTAAGGTATTCTATCATTTTTAATATTTAAAAAGATAGCTTGCCGTGGCATAGCCGTAGGCGACGCCTGGAGCGTAGCGATTCCATACTT
>JAFCZU010000320.1 GCA_019314185.1 Deltaproteobacteria bacterium
GATAAAGATCGTAAAGTGCCGGAAGTCAGAGGTCAGAACTCGGAAGTCGGAGATCAGAGGTCGGAGATCAGAGGTCAGAGGTCAGAGGTCAGAGATCGGATATGGGAACAAAACAGATAAAGTCTGCAAAGGACTTGAGAGTATATAAAACCGCCTACGACTTGGCCGTGGAGATATTTAAAATCAGCAAAACATGGCCTCCTGAAGAAAGATATTCTCTCACAGATCAAATTAGGAGATCATCACGGTCAGTATGCAGTAATTTGCGAGAGGCTTGGGCAAAGAGAAGATACGAAGCCCATTTCATCAGCAAGCTCACTGATTCAGATGGAGAAAACAGCGAAACTGATACATGGTTAGATTTCGCCAGAGACTGTGGATATCTGAGCACAGGGGATCATGATTGTTTAACAGAAAAATGTGGAAAAGTCGGAGTGATGATAGGTTCTATGCTCAAAAATCCCGAATCATTCATTCTGAGGCTCTGGCCTCCGGTCTCCGGTCTCCGACATCTGACCTCTGACCTCCGACCTCTGACCTCCGACCTCCGACCTCCGACCTCCGACCTCTGACCTCTGACATCCGACCTCCGACCTCTGACATCTGACCTCCGACCTCTGACCTCTGACCTCTGACGGTGGATGAATTGGGTTATAGGGGGGATGACGTGCTTAAGAATAAGTGGTAGGGGGGTCAGCGATTGCCGAGAAAGGGGAAGGAAAATTCTTGACAAGCTGGAAATTATAGGCGAATATCTGGCATAACTTCACAATGTAACAGCGTCCCCCATTACACACTTGTTTTTAACTGTTTTGAAGTTTAAGCACACGATAAAAAAGAAAGATAAAGGAAACTCAAAATGAAATCTACAGATCGCGAAATAAGAATTAAAGTTCCAGAAGACATACTTTTATCTGCAAGTTTTAATGAAACACAGTTTGTTACTGAGATGCGAGAAACTTTGGCTTTTAAGCTGTTTTCTCAGGGACGGCTTTCTGGCGGGAAAGCTGCAAAATTAGCTGGAATGTCAAGAGTACAATTTTTGCTTGAAGCTGGTAAGCATAATATCGATTGGCTCCCCTTTGGTCAAGATGAACTGAGAAGAGAACTTTCCTGAAATGAAGGTAATTTGTAACACGACACCGTTTATCGCTTTGGCTTCAATCAATCGGATCGAATTGATGAGGGAATTATTCGAAACGATATCTGTTCCTAAGGCGGTAATTGAAGAAATAAGAGCAGGAGGGCCAATAAAGGTACCTGATCTTACATTGTTAAAATGGATTGAAGTGATCTCTAACATGACGACTCCTAAACACAAACTCCTATATCAACTTGATTACGGAGAACGTAATGTTATTCTGAATGCTTTGGAACTTAATGCAGATTTGGTGTTAATAGATGACCGTATAGCAAGGAATATTGCAGAATATATGGGTTTGCATGTAAAAGGTACACTTGGTGTATTGGTTGATGCAAAACGAAAAGGTCTCATTACCTCTTTTAAAAAAATGGCTTTGGAAATGAGAGAAAATGGAATCCGATTTTCATTGAGATTAATAGAGGAAATTGCATTGGAGTTAAAGGAAAAATAAAAACCCCTTAGCGCCATCGCGCCTTAGCGGTTCCAAAGATCGTACTGGGGCGGTTCAGGAATGTTTTTGCACTCAAAATTATACTGCATTCTGTCCAATAAAAAAAACCATGCCACGCCAACCAAGACTTGATGCTCCCGGTGTCCTTCAGCACGTGATGGCCCGGGGAATCGAACGCCGAAAAATCTTTTGGGACGATAAAGATCGTTCTTCATTTCTGGAACGACTTGCTCTGATCCTTGAAGAAACACAAACTCAATGCTACGCGTGGGCGCTGATCCCAAATCATTTTCATATTTTGTTGCGTACTGATACTACGCCGCTTAGTACCGTGATGCGCCGACTTATGACCGGATATGCCGTAACATTCAACATTCGTCATGGGCGAAGCGGACATCTTTTTCAAAACCGTTATAAGTCTGTTGTCTGTGAAGAAGACCCTCATCCATCTGAATCCACTGAGAGCAAGACTGGTCGAAGATCTGAAATCCCTTGATAAATATCAGTGGACAGGTCATAGCGTTCTGATAGGAAAACAAAAAAATCCTCTGGTTCCGGGAATCCCACCTTCCGATGAAAAAGATAAGTATCTTGCCGAAAAAACAGTTGAAGATGTTCTTCAGTTTTTTGGGAAAAGTTTAAAAGAAGCCCGCCGAAGATACCGGGTTTTCGTAGAAAAAGGAATAAAACAGGGACGGCGTGAAGATTTGCAGGGCGGAGGACTGATTCGCAGCAGTGGGGGTGACAAGGCAGTGTTGTTAGGTCTGAAAAAGGAAGAGCGCGAGAAGGGTGATGCAAGAATTTTGGGAAGTGGCGATTTTGTTGCTAATGTTATGAAGGATGCTAACGAAGTTCTGGATCAAACAGCGAAATTCGATATTTCATTGGATGAGCTAATTTCCATGGTCTGCGGGAGTGGTATGTTATCTGGCGGTGGATGAATTGGGTTATAGGGGGGATGACGTGGCACGCAGCTTAAGAATAAGTGGTAGGGGGGTTAGCGATTGCCGAGAAAGGGGAAGGAAAATTCTTGACAAGCCGGAAATTATAGGAGAATATCTGGCATAACTTCACAATGTAACAGCGTCCCTCATTACATATTTTCGTCATCGACGAAGCGGGCACCTTTTTCAGAATCGGTACAAGTCAGTTATTTGCGAGGAAGACCCTTATCTGTTAGAACTAATCCGATACATTCATCTGAATCCACTGAGAGCAAAACTGGTCGAAGATCTGAAGGCCCTCGATAAATATCCGTGGACAGGTCACAGCGCCATCCTCGGCCGACGCAAAAACCCTCTCATTCCCGAGACTGCAGCGAATGGTTCTACTTCCGCCGGTAGGCGGATTGCATTTCCTCAATTCCGTCCGGGAATTGAGGAAGCAATAACAAATCCTGAAAATCCAGTTAATCCTGTCAGAAACATATCTCTTGCAGAAAAAACAGTTGAAGATGTTCTTCAGTATTTTGGAAAAAGTTTAAAAGAAGCTCGACGAAGATACCGACAATTTGTGGAAAAAGGGATAAAACAAGGCAGGCGGCTTGAATTCCAGGGAGGCGGACTGATTCGCAGCAGTGGGGGTGACAAGGCAGTGTTGTTAGGTCTGAAAAAGGAAGAGCGCGAGAAGGGTGATGCAAGAATTTTGGGGAGCGGAGATTTTGTTGTTCAGGCATTGAAAAGGTCAAACGAACTTCATGAGCGAAGCATTAAATCCCGGATTTCTTTGAATGAATTGATAAAAAGAGTAAGTAAAGATAGAAACATAGACCTCAAGGATTTGATATCATCTAAGCGCAAAAAGAATATTAGCAATACTATGGCAATCATCAGCTATTTGGCGGCGATAGAGTTAAGACATAGTGGAGCAAAAATAGCGTCAGAGTTAAGGCTGAGTGAGGCAGGTGCGTAGAGAGAGGGAAAAAACTGATTGACAATGATAAAAAACTGTTAAAGTATTTGCGATAAGGTCAGAAGGTAACAACGTCCCCTATGTCCTCCCTGTTAAAAAAACTTGAATTGTCTGTTGAATCCCATCTGGAGTTAATAGAATGCTGCCGATCAAATAAAATTGAATTTTTGTCAACACCATTTGATCTCACTACCATTGATTTATTGGTGGAAATGGGATTGAACAAATGGAAAATTCCATCAGGCGAAATTACAAATTTACCCTACTTGAGAAAAATAGCCTCCCTTGGGCAGGAAATAATTCTTTCCACTGGCATGTCCGATCTTGGTGAAATCAAGGATGCGATCAATGTGTTTATCACTTACGGTATATCTCCTGAAGATATCACTATTCTTCACTGCAACACAGAATACCCCACGCCAATGCAGGATGTTAATCTAACGGCAATGCAGACAATAAAATCCGCTTTTCCCGGAGTACATGTTGGATATTCAGACCACACAGAAGGCATTGAGGTTCCCATTGCCGCTGTCGCAATGGGGGCGACAATCATCGAAAAGCATTTTACCCTTGACAAAAACATGGAAGGCCCGGATCACAAAGCATCCTTGGAACCTGACGAATTAACTGTCATGGTCAAAGCCATCCGCAATATCGAAAAAGCCTTGGGTAACGGAATAAAAAAACCATCGCCTTCAGAGCTTAAAAACAAGCCAATTGCCCGCAAAAGTATTGTAGCTGCAAGAAATATCCGCAAAGGTGAATCATTCACCGAAGAAAACCTGACCGCAAAACGTCCCGGCACAGGGATCAGTCCTATGCGGTGGGATGAGGTAATCGGACAGGTTGCTCAAAAAGATTATAAAGAGGATGAACTGATATGAGCGCAGAAAATAAAATTCAGTTATTTCAAAAGCAAAGCGTAAGAACACATTGGGATGAAGAACAAGAAGATTGGTTTTTTTCTATTGTGGATGTTATTGCAATTTTAACGGAGCAAAAAGATTATCAAGGAGCAAGAAATTACTGGAAAGTATTAAAA
Source organism: Deltaproteobacteria bacterium (assembly GCA_019314185.1). Next base: position 4,549 of record JAFCZU010000320.1, read on the forward strand.
CATAGACTTGTAAAAGAAGGAAACGAAACGGTTACAAATTGTAACCGTTTGAAAATGATTGCCAAAGATGGCAAAATGCGAATGACTCATCGCACAAAGCAGAACCTTTTAAAATCTGGTTGGCAAAAGTAGGGGCACAGCGGATAGACGAAATAGAGGATCCCGAACTATCTTTTGAACGTGCTATGGAAACCTATCTTGCAAAAGGATACTCCAGGGAGTGGATAAACCAACGCCTGAAAAGTATTGAAGTTAGAAAAGAACTAACAGACGAATGGCAAGAAAGAGGAATGAAACAAGGCTTGGAATACGCCATTTTAACCAATGAACTCACTCAAGCCTGGGCCGGCAAAAATGTAAAAGAATACAAGAAATATAAAGGGTTGAAAAAGAAAAACTTGCGAGATAATATGAACAACCTTGAACTGGTTTTGAATATGCTTGCAGAAGCTTCTACAACAGAAATATCGAAAGAAAAGATACCAAAAGGATTAGAAGAAAATAAGGATATTGCTCGTAAAGGTGGTAATGCTGCTAAAAAAGCAAGATTGGAGATTGAAAAACAAACAGGAAAACCAATTGTAACGACTAAAAATGCAAACAACCTTTTAGACAAACCTGATCATAAAAATATTGAGAATGAGTAAACCTTTAGTCTTTCAGCTTTGAGCTATGTGTGTCAAACACTAACACCTATGAGCTACCAACCACGAACTATATGTATTATAACTGGTACCCGTGCCGAATACGGCCTCCTCTATTGGCTGATGAAAGAGATTCAGGAAGACTCCGAACTTGAACTTCAGCTCATTGCCACAGGAATGCACTTGTCACCTGAATTTGGCCTTACATACAGGTAGATAGAAAAAGACGGTTTTAAGATTGACAAGAAAATAGAGATGCTCCTTTCCTCGGATACACCTGTAGGGGTTTTCAAATCAATGGGTCTTGGGATGATCGGTTTTGCTGAAGCTTATGCTGACCTGAAGCCGGATATTATAGGCGAATATCTGGCATAACTTCACAATGTAACAGCGTCCCCCATTACACCAGAGTTAAGGCTGAGTGAGAAAAGCGTTAGCAGGTGCATAGAGAGAGGGGGAAAACTGATTGACAATGATAAAAAACTGTTAGAGTATTTGCAATAAAGTCAGGAGGTAACAATGTCCCCTATGGCATTCCCCGACTTTTGGAGGAGACAACTATGGAATTCAACATCTTTTATAAAAAGAACAAAGACTGGTTTGTTGGGCATATCCAAGAATACCCTGATTATGAAAGCCAAGGTAGAAGTTTGGATGAATTGAGAGAAAATCTGATAGAAATCTATAATGATATCAATGAAGGCTTAGTCCCTGATGCTGAACCTTTTCAGCTAATGGAAGTCGCAATTTGAAAAGAAAAGCATTGTTGCGAATAATTAAATCAAACGGTTGCATCTTTGTTCGCCATGGAAGCAATCATGATTGGTATAAAAATCCCCAATCAGGGAAAAGTCAACCTATAGCAAGGCATACCGAAATAGAAGATGGTCTCGCCAAAAGAATAATTAAAAGACTATGTTAGAGAAGCAACTCACCCATTCCTGAGAAGACCCTTAACATCCTGATAAGGCTATCAAATAAAGTCAGAAGGTAACAACGTCCCCTATCCAAGTCCTATACGATCATAATTTGCAGGAGGATAATATGCCAAAATTAAAAGAAATTGATATTAATTATGAACAAGTACGGGATTTGGTCTATCAATTGGCCTTTGAAAAGAAGATGGCTCTTATAAAGGAAATTATCAAAGACAGGCGCTATCAGGAGAATTTTTACCGTTTTACGGAATCATTAGTAAAAAAGTATGATATCCCTAATATGAATGAATCGGAATTGGATGCCTTTCTTGCATGAAAAAAACTTTTTGGTGTAATTCTGATTCTGAGGATGTGTGGTTACAATGATTCATAGAATAGTTATTGATACAAATATTTACATTTCAGCGATATTTTGGGGTGGAAAGCCTCGCTCAGTTGTGGATTTAGGCCGCAATGGTCAAGTATCGATATTTACATCATTGCAAATAGAGAAGGAAATAAACAAAAAGCTAAAAACTAAATTTGGACTTTCTGATGAAGAGGTTGCTCAAATTCTTTTTGACTTTTCAACATTTACTTTGCCGATCAAAGTTTCTCAAAAAATAACAGTTATTGATGATGAGCCGGATGATGATAAATTTATCGAATGTGCTGTAGCATCTCGGGCAGGCTTTATTATTTCAGGGGATAAGCATTTGTTAAATCTGAAAGAGTATAAGGGAATAAAAATCATGAAAGCCGCAGACTTCCTGCTTCTCTTTTTGAAAAAATAGTTTCTGATATAATAATTAGAACTTGGAAAATACAAAAACATGAATTTCACCGCAGACGCAGAGAGAAGATGGATATTAACAAATGATGAAGGACGGCATCAAGCGAATGGTCAACAACCTGGGGAGATGACAGTTTTCCCTGCCCGTCAGGCCATGGTTCTTTTTCAGATCGTCCGTTCCGATCTGGAAATAAATAAAACCCTTAGCGTCCTGGCGCCTTGGCGGTTCAAAATCAAGTTGTGCACGCTCTGCACGAACGTCCCGTAGTTTTCCTGGCGATGAACATTTTGAAAAGGTGAATCTGGGGTTTAAGAGAGTGCCTGCCAGCTAACTTCCTGTCTTTCCTCAAATGACTATTAAATGAATAAAACAACAAAAGCACCAGCGTCCCCCATTAGCTGATTGACTGCCATGGTTCAGGCCATCCGCAATATTGAAAAAGCCCTTGGTGCTGGTATTAAAAAGCCCAGCTCGTCAGAACTGAAAAACAAGCCAATTGCCCGCAAAAGTATTGTTGCAGCCCAACCTATTGCTGCTGGAGAAAAATTTACCAATGATAATTTGACAGCCAAAAGGCCAGGTACCGGGGTATCCCCTATGCTCTGGAATAAGGTGATCGGACAGGTTGCTCAAAAAGACTATGAAGAGGATGAACTGATATGAGCGCAGTAGCAAAATTTGAAAATTTAAAGGACCTGATTGTTGAATTGCGCGGTCAAAGTGTTTTGCTCGATAGCGATGTTGCTGAGATTTACAAGGTTGAGACAAAACGAGTCAATGAGGCAGTAAAAAATAATCCTGATAAATTCCCGCATGATTACATGTTTGAGATCAGTGAAAGTGAGTTTGTGGATTTGCGGTCGAAATTTTCGACCACAAAATTTGCAAAGACAAGAGCCTTACCGAAGGCCTTCACTGAAAAGGGTTTGTACATGCTGGCTACCATATTGAAAAGTAAACAGGCTACAGAAGCGACATTTGCAATCATTGAAACTTTTTCAAAAATCAGACAGCTATCAAGAAACATTCATGAGCTATCGGTTGTTCAAGATAAAGCTGATCAGAAGGCACTCATGCAGAAAAGCGGAGAGATGATTACTGAACTTCTGGATGACGACCTGCAAACAACCGACACGGAAACATCAATAGAACTGAATTTTGCTGTTTTGAAGTTTAAGCACACGATAAAAAAGAAAAATAAATAAGAAAGATTTGCATCGTTACAGGCACCCGTGCCGAATATGGTCTCCTCTACTGGTTAATGAAAGAGATTCAAGAAGACTCTAAACTTGAACTTCAGCTCATTACCACAGGAATGCACCTTTCTCCTGAATTCGGCTTAACTTACCGCCAGATAGAAAAAGACGGCTTTAAGATTGATAAAAAAATAGAGATGCTTCTTTCTTCGGATACGCTGGCAGGAATTTCAAAATCAATGGGTCTTGGGATGATCGGTTTTGCTGAAGCGTATGCTGACCTGAAGCCGGATATTATAGGCGAATATCTGGCATAACTTCACAATGTAACAGCGTCCCCCCATTACACTCAGGAATGTTTTTGCACTCAAAATTATAAAAATGATCTTGTGCACGCTCTGCACGAACGTCCCGTGAGTTGTTTCCTTTAAAAGTTTCAAAAGGAGTTAAGCCAATGAAAATACGTTTGACTGAGGAGATATGGAAAGAAGGTAATATGTATGTTTCTTATTGTCCTGAATTGGATATTGCTTCCTGCGGCGAGGATGTTCATCAGGCAAAGAAAAATGGAGGAAATTAATACTGATATTTTGAGTGCGCGCAAAGAGTTGGTTGGGTTTACACCTATCGAAGTGGCTGTCTGATGAAAATCAAGCCGACTCATTATCAAGTTCAGGTCAAGATTTTTGAAATGGCTGGATGCCCAGACGATAGTTTTTATGAGAAACATAACGTCCCTATTTCCATCACATGGGCGTCTTGAACATAGACTATAAGTTGACAACACCTCAATCCTATCATATTTAATAGTAACAGTATGGACTAAATTAAAAACCTCAGATTTTATTTCTCACCATAAGAGGCAGCCATGAAAGGTTTAAAAGCAAAAAGAATAAGATTCAAAATCGGTAGTGTATGGGAAAGTCCGGCGCTAAATATATTATTAACCAAAGAAAACGATGTAATCGTTGCCCGCTGTTTGGATTTTACGGTTTCTTCCCATGGTAAAGATGAGAAAGATGCTTTAAAGGCATTAGCTGATTCCATAAAGGAATATGTTTTAACTGCGGTAGAAAACGATGCGATTAATACAATTTTTGATCCAGCGCATGGTAAGTATTGGAGGTTATATAACGAATTAGAAGCTAAACAGTCTTCCAGGAGTCTGAAGATGTCTATAAAAAAATCATTAATGTCTATTCCCGATGATAATCTCCAGCAATTAACTACCGAAATAAACTATGCCTAAGCCGTTAGAATTAAGAAAATTAATAAAAATGCTCAAGAGGTACGGCATTGTTTATGTGACAGGCAAAGGCAGGCACCCTAAGTTTTATGATTCCGAGACACATAAGTCTTACCCCATCAAGTCGCATGGCAAAAAGACGCTTATTTTATCGTATGCACTTGATGATCTGATAGAGAAGTTTGATTTGCCCGCAGACGTTTTTGATAGATAACTTTGAGAGGTTTGAAAAACCGATCAGATTCCCGATTTTATAATTTTTGTCAATTTTTCAGAAAAGGAGCAGTAAAACTTACAACAAAATACACTTAAATTTGGATAATAGCCTATAATCAGGCTGCATATTAGCCCCGCAAGAGGCTTATTTTGAGGTGTTTTACCCGGTTTTTGTTCACCGGGCGCACCCATGGCCCGTAGGTCCGGGAGATCGTACTGGGCTCACCACCCTATACGGTGGCAACTCCCAGGATTTTTAAGCCTCTTGTAATATTGCAAGCTGCCTGGCGATACCAGCAATCAAATTTATTTTTGACGATAGTAGTAAATCGGGCTTGTTGCGCTTTACCATGCAGATGACTGAGTCCGAAGTACTGTTCAACGATATAACGGATCTTTGATATTTTTTTATTACGTTCTTTTTCATAGGAGATTAATTTAGCCGTAGTAGTATTCTTTCTCATAATGCCATCATGAATATTATTCATAGAAAGAAATTCCCTGTTGGGTTTTCCGAAGTAGCCTTTATCAGCGTAAACCTTTTTAATTGGCTGTTTTGTATGCCTGCTGTAAGTGGTGCAATATGGCAGATAGATTGAGTCACTAACGGAGGCAGGTGTTAGAGTGGTAGATAGGATAAAGCCATGATTCACATCTATAGA
>JAFCZU010000321.1 GCA_019314185.1 Deltaproteobacteria bacterium
AAGATATATAATATAATCTGTAAACGTTCACGGAACGTTGAAAATAGAAATTGGAAATTTGGCTTTCATGCTTTTGTACTGTTCTTCCCAATTCCTATTTTCTAATTTCAAGTTTCAAGCCGTGAACGGCTACTATAATTCTTAATATTCTGTCATAAACCTATCTGCGTTTATCTGTGTGAATCTGTGGCTAAAAAAGAAGGGTCTCAGAGTTATATGTTCTTCAAAGCTCTAATTGTTCTTTTCAGGCTTTCCTGCCACGGCTTTACACTTATTCCGAAGTTTTTATGTATAAGGCTGCAGTCAAGGGCTGAAAAGGCAGGTCTTTTAGCCTTTGTGGGATACTCGGAAGTTGTGACAGGTTCAACCATTGGGTTTTCCATTGAATCATATTCTCTTGATATTTCAAATATCGTTTTTGCAAACTTATGCCAGGTTGTTATACCGTGACCGCAATAATGGTAAGTTCCCCACTTAATTTTTGAACCGTTTCTTATCCGGTCGGCAATTATTAAAACAGTCTCAGCAAGATCATCAGCGCTGGTAGGGCATCCGTATTGGTCGGCAACAACCTTGATAATCTTTTTTTCTTTGCCGAGTTTCAGCATGGTTTTTACGAAATTGTGTCCGTGTATCCCATAAAGCCATGCAGTTCGGAGTATAATATGCCGGTTTAAATGCGAACGCACCTCGGCTTCTCCCTGTTCTTTGCTTTTTCCATAAACACCTGTCGGTGAAACCGGATCGGTTTCAATATAAGGCATTCCCTTCCTGCCATCAAATATATAATCGGTTGAAATATGTATAAGCGGTATTTTTGCCTTTGCGCAGGCTTTGGCAAGATTTGCAGGACCTTCTCTGTTTACTTTAAAGGCAAGCGTTTTCTCTGATTCAGCGCCGTCAACATTTGTATATGCGGCAGCATTAATTATAAGAGAGGGGTGAAAATTTGAAAGTATCTTTTCGACCTGAATTATATCGGTTATGTCTAATTCTGGGAGATCAAAAGATAGAATTTCAAAATTAAACTGTTTGCCCTGGCTGATAAGTTCCCGGCCAAGCTGTCCTTTTGATCCTGTTACAAGAATTTTCATGATTATTTCTTTATTATACCTATGTTAAGCCATTAGCTGTTAGCTTTTAGCTAAGAGCTAACAGCTAATGGCTAATTGCTCATTTTAGATTATAGAAAGTTGTTCAGGAAGAAGCTCAGATAGACATGGAAGTTGCTTATCCTTTTCAGAAATAATCGGATTTTTTACAGGCCAGTCAATACCTATGTCATGATCAGACCAGATAACTCCTCCCTCGTCCTGTGGAAAATAATAATCGGAGCATTTGTACGAAAAATAGGCTGTTTCGCTCAGCACGCAAAAGCCGTGGGCAAATCCTTTTGGTATAAAGAGCTGGCGTTTATTCTTATCAGACAGATAAGCCCCTGTCCATTTGCCGAATGTCGTGGAACCCTGCCTGATGTCAACCGCCACGTCAAAAATTTCACCGGAAATTACCTGTACAAGTTTTGTCTGGGGATGCTTGACCTGGAAGTGCAACCCCCTTAGAGTGTTTTTCAGGGAATAGGAAAGATTGTCCTGAACAAAGATACAGTTAATACCGTATTTTTCATATCTCTTCCGGTTATAAGTCTCCATAAAGAACCCGCGGTTATCTTTATATACAGCGGGTTCAATAATTACAACTCCTTCAAGTGATGTGGTTATGATATTCATAGGTAATTAAAGTGTTAGGTGTTAAGTGTTAGGTGTTAGGTGTTAGGTGTTAGGTGTTAAGTGTTAAGAGTGGGGCTATGGTGGGCTTCAATCCCTCAATTTTAAGCATATCGGTCAAGTATGTGCCGTAGCTGTTTTTTAAAAGGGGCTGGGCCAGCTCTTCAACCTGTGCCGCATCAATATATCCATTACGATAAACTATTTCTTCAATGCATGCAACCTTTAAGCCCTGCCTGTTTTCAATGGTTTCTATATAATTGGATGCCTGCATCAGGCTTTTGTGTGTTCCTGTATCGAGCCATGCTATCCCCCTGCCGAACTTTTCAACATGGAGTTTGCCCATTTTCAGATAGGTCGTGTTTACATCTGTGATTTCAAGCTCACCCCTTGGAGAAGGTTTTAGTCCGGAAGCTATATCAATGACCCGGTTATCATAAAAATACAGACCGGTAACAGCAAAATTTGATTTGGGTTTTTCCGGTTTTTCCTCTATGTTAATTGCCATGCCGGATTCATCAAAATCAACTACGCCATAACGCTGCGGATCTTTTACCCGGTATCCGAAAACAGTTGCTCCTTCTTTTCTTGATTTTGCGTTATTCAGGAGTCCGGTCATACCGTGACCGTAAAAAATGTTGTCGCCGAGTATCATGCATACATTTTTATTCCCGATAAATTCTTTGCCGATGATGAAAGCCTGTGCCAGGCCTTCGGGGCGGGGCTGCTCAGCATAAGTAAATGAAATCCCCCACTGTGAGCCATCACCCAATAGTTTTTTATACAAGGGCAGATCGTATGGAGTTGAAATTATGAGGATATCACGGATATCTGCCAGTAGAAGCACGGAAAGCGGATAGTAGATCATCGGTTTGTCGTATACAGGAAGCAGCTGTTTGCTGACAACAATGGAAATTGGGTAAAGCCTTGAACCCGACCCGCCGGCAAGTATGATTCCCTTCATGGTTTTATCCTTTTCTAACATCTTGATATTGTCTGACTAATAGCTAAAAGCTAATGGCTAATCGTTCATTTTAGGTTAAAACTGAGTGAATGAATCACTATTTTGTAGATATCTCCATTCCCTTTTAATCTTTTTACAACATTTTCAATTTTAAATTGACCCGATACTGTTTCAATAAAGCTTATCATTGTCATACGCGTTACGTCATGAGACATGAATATAGTGCCATCTGTCTTAAGATAATCCTGAAAGAGCCTTATGATCGGTTTAATATGTTTTTTATTATATACCAGTTCCGAGCCGCAAATAATATCAAATTTGCCTGTAAGGTCAGGGAGATTCCAATCCAGCTTTCTTACAGACACATTGTCTAATTGATTGTGTTTAACATTCATGCCTAACAGTTCGAGAGCATTATCGTCATAATCGGTAATGGTAACTTTGTGCCCTGAAAGCCCGAGAAAGAGACCTGCGACCCCCATCCCGGCGCCTATTTCAAGTATCTCCTTTCCTTTTTCGACATCCATGTTGATCAAATGAGATGCCAGCACAATTGATGATTCCCATACCTTTACCCAGAAGGGGAAACGACTGATATATTCCTCACCTTTATTTGCAAGATCGTTAATTATCGGATCTATATTCTTAACTCGATAAAGCTCAAGCCTCTTTCCGTTGATCGAAATAGGGGTTTGCTCTAATTCATATTTTTCTGCAATATTGTTTGATCTTGTCATTTGATTTATTTTGCAACAGAAAACCCGGGACATTAGGCCAGAATCCTATATATTCTTTACTGTGTGCATAAAAACAACTATATAATATTGACAGTTTAGTGAAAAGTCAAACCCGGCAAAGACTTTTTACAAACGGATCAAGTGTTACAATTTTTCTTTTTTAAAAAAACTTGACAAATTCAATCCTATATGGTTATATAAATTTTTATTTTATCTGACGGGTATAATTAAAGTGATTAAATTCAAAAAACAAATAGCAGTAAATAAAGAATTTGAATGCTGGTGGTGGCAGGCTTATAGATGCGGGTTTGCTATCGGAACTTTATCAGTTTGATTTAATTAACAAATAAAAAAACTTATCAAGACCGTGGGCAAAACCTTTCAGCCCACGGTCTTTTTTGTTTATAAAAGGTCGTGGAATTTTTCACGGCCTTTTTTTATGGCGTCGTAAAAAGTCGGTTTTTCACCACAGATATCACGGAGAGTACAGAGAAGTGAAAAATAAAAGAAATTAACACGAAAGCACGAAGCTTGATGCTTTCGTCATTCTCGGGAAAGTTGGAACATAGTAATTACAAATAGTTATCTCTGTGTTCTCTGTGAGCTCTGTGGTAAATTCGTTTGAAAGGAAATGAAAATGATTATAAAACAATTCCCGGACAAAGTTCAATTCCGCAACCTGGCGGAAAAAAACAATGTGATTCCTGTTTGCGTTGAAATACTTGCGGATACGGAAACCCCTGTT
>JAFCZU010000048.1 GCA_019314185.1 Deltaproteobacteria bacterium
AGGATGAGTATAATCCACGCTGATAAAAGCGCCCTCTTTTTCAATTAAATCGACAATGGCCTGTTCACTGTTTTCCGGATGAATAAGGGTAACAGCAATAGAATCGATGTTGTGTTTGTCCTTTGAAATTTCCGGGCCTGTAAGCGAATATGGAATCAGTTCAAACCTGTCATCATTAATGGCATGTTTTGCCACATTGCCAGCCATATTTCCTGGAATTCCATTTACCATTATTTTTATTTTGTTCATTTTATACCTCCCTAAGTTCGGTTTTCGTGTTTTCGTACCTTCGTGCTTTCGTGTTAATCTTTTTTCTTTTTTACTTCTCTGTATTCTGTGGTAATTTTTCTTACGACACTGCCGATTTTAAGCGCGGGAATTCCATATCATCAAAAGCGGAAAGATTATATTTCAAAGCCATTACTGCCGCGGGAATATACTGCTCAAAGTATGTTTTACCTTTTATCCGGCTTAAATATCCAAATGCTCCTAATGCTTGCAGGTTTCTTGTTACAGCACAATATTTATAGCTCAAACAAAACAACTTCGGGTTAACATGAATAAAAGATGAAAGCTTTTCAATACAGTAATCAAGCAGTTGCTTCTGAACATGAACCGGCAATTCTACATATGGATCAATCAGCAACGATGCAAGATCGTACTGTATGGGACCGATCCGTCCTGCCTGGAAGTCAATAAAATAATACTTGTTATCTTTTATCATGATATTTCTTGACTGCATGTCTCTGTGCATAAATCCATTAACAGCAAATTCAAGGGCGCTGTCTGCAAGATGCATAAACTCTTTTTTAAAATCGTCAAAACAGAAATCATTTCCAAGATATCCATTTAAAAAAGCATCAATAAAGTAGCGGCATTCATTTTCAAGAATAAGATCTCTGTCATAATATGGAGTCTGGTATGTCCAGGAAAGATCAAATCCCCTGGAACCGAAAATCGACATCCTGATTAAAAGATCTATAACCGACTTATAACGAGAAATAATTTCATCAAGGCTTTCGCTATTTTTTACTACTGCCTGAAGGTTTACATCCCCCAGATCCTCTAAAAAAACCAAGCCGGAAAAATTATCATGCAAATATATCCTGGGTACTGCGACCCCGTTATCATAAAGATGTCTGCCAATTGATACAAAGGAATCTATTTCAGACGTCCCTGCCCCGCTTCTGATGCCGTGATCTGCCACGACAAGAGATCGGCTATCTGCTTTCAGTCTGTACCAGTCTCTGTCCGATCCATCTCCTTTTAGTTCCAGGCATTCAATCTTTCCTTCCGAATAATCAGGGAAAGCCAGCCTGTATGCTTCAGTTCCCATTTTTTCAAATGCCGCTTCCCTGTATCTTTCCGGAGTCCCGATATCTTTCCACCAGGCATTTTTTGCTATAAATGCTTTAATTTTTTTTCCTGATAATACCAGATTTTTATACGCATCTACAATGCTTGAAAATCCCCTGTCCGGTATAAAATCAAGAACCTCCGGATCAATGACTTGTATTCCGGTAAAGGTCAGCCTGTTAATACCGGCATCAATATCATCTTTGCCATGCCCCTGAAACCCGACAATAAAATTTTGGCTGTCCACCCATACATTATTAAACTCCTCATAGTCATAAAAAACCATTGTAACAGGATATTTATGGGTCAAGTGAAAATCGTAAACACCCCGCAGATCGATATCCGTAGCTATATCGCTATTCACGACTAAAAATGGGGTGTTGTCCCAAAAATCAGCCACATTTTTTATAGCACCTCCTGTGCCAAGGATCACCGGCTCATAACGCGTATAAACAGGGATAGTATATTGCTTTGACGCGATAAACGAATCGATATCCTGATATAAATGATGTGTATTGATTATAATGGCCTCACAACCAGCAGATTGCAGACTGCAAATAATTATATCCAACAAAGGACTACCCGAAATTGTAAACAGCGGTTTAGGAGTAGTTTCAGTATAGGGAAGAAGTCGCGTACCAAAGCCTGCGGCAAGTATCATTGCCTTCATATTATCTGAATCTCCGAGTCCATCAGTCATAAGCACCGGTATAGCCTTGGTCTTAATACATACTTAACAGCGTGGCCATGGTAACTATCGGTTTTGTAAGTACTTTTTCTGAACCGCGGAATGTCGAACAAGGAATATCGAATGTCAAAGTGCCCCCTTCGTAATTCTGCGGTTCCTTGTTCGATATTCGATATTCAATGTTTTGGGGCGATTACAAGAACTCCAAGAAATACCTCCAGTGTCAAGTGTGTAGACCGGCCAGGGTATAGCCGGTAACTTTATTACTCAAGTTTCGCACCCTTGATTTCTATCAATATCAAGACGGTAAGGGTTAAAAATAATATTTTTACAGCGAAATCATTTGCTTATATTTTATAAACAGCAACCTGTGCAACATACAATATGATCAGGCGCAAAGAAGATATAACATATTTAATTTAATGATGTATTAAACATCAATCTTATATTAATTGATTGGCGCCGTTGTAAAAACCACAGCCAGTATATTTCGGTTTAAAATTTATTTTTAGCCCTTGCCGGCTAACGCTTTGGCTAAATTAAAGGGTGCGAAACTTGAGTTTATTATATCTCCTCAACTACTCGACTACACTCTCAAATGATTAAGATATCTTTTTATCGCCTCTGTATAAAACTTAATCTGCTCAGTATCTTCTGTGCCTTTAATGCCGTGGGCAATGAAAAAACCCACTGCATTCTTATAATTGATTTTTGAAAGCGATTCTTTCAGCTCGATCTCCTTATTTTTATACATGCGATTTCCCCTGGCCTGGATCTTTTTCAGGAAATCCTTTGTGTTAAGGGAATCTTGCGGTATCCGCTTAAAACACTGCAATACTATCAAGTATGATTCAAAATATGGCTTTAGAAAAACGGAAAACAGCTTTAATTTTCTAAAACCGGTCGAAGTTAGATTGTAAGTATCAGGGATTGTTGGATGAGGCATCAAGATAGCGTCATTTATAAATGTCTTTATATTTTTCCGCACAAAGTATTCCGATGTGCTATCCACGTTATATGCAAATTCATTTTTGAATAAATCCTGAAGAAAATTGTATTCAGAATGCAGATCAGAAGCAGAAAACTGAAATGCATCCTTTGCCAGAATTGAAAGCGCTGTGAAGGAAGCTGGAATAAAAAAAGCAATGGAATTGTTTTTATAGTATTCCAAGATCGGCCTCTTGCTTTCGTTGACCTTAAACCGTGCGTCTGACAATCCGGTTCTTTTGCCAGGCAAAATCTGTTCGATGAACTTCCTGTGAACATAAGCATCAAGGACATGATCTACAGCACGGACGGAATCAAACACAAGAGTATCAGCCAGATTGGCATCCTGCGACATCAGGTAATTCATATATGTTTCCACATGAGACATCAAATGATTATATGAAAACCTTTTTTGCGCGCAATTTAAAAGAGCGCTTGCAACAAGCGCATGTGCAGTTACAACAGTAACATTGTTTATCGAATTGATGACCCTGAAACCCAGATTACGAGTCATGGCGTTCCGCTCTTTTTGCGTCATGTCCTGAATCGATAAATTGTTTTGCGCCAACAGATCTTTGATAGAAATGGGTTCATGAAATTTAACATATATCTTCCCATACTTTTTTTTGAGAAATTTTCTTGCTTTGATAATTTGCAAAATGCTTTCCGGTTCTTTTTGTCCCCCCTCAATTTCATGTAGATAGGAAGTCTCCTCCATAACCCTGTCATACCCGATATAAATCGGCACAAAAACAAGGTCATCACAGGCCCCGTCGTTGAATGCATTGAGAAGAATGGAAAGCAGGCCCAGTTTGGGAAGAATTAATTTACCTGTCCGACTTCTACCGCCTTCGATAAAAAACTCAATATTAAAACCTTCTTGAAGAATCTTAAAAATATATTCAACAAAAACCTTTGAATAAAGCACAGCTCCTTTAAATGTTCTCCTGATAAAAAATGCTCCGCTGCCTCTGAATATTGGGCCGATAGGCCAAAAAGAAAGATTTTTTCCAGCTGCAATCAGAGGACAAGGCATATTGTTGGTGTATAAGATATGTGACAATATCAGGTAATCAATATGACTTTTGTGGCATGGAATAAGAACCAACGGTCCTTTTTTAGACATGTTTTTTATCCGGTTAAGCATGTCATAATTAACAGCAAGGCCTTCAAATCTGGACTTTACAATCCATCCTATCAAGTTCGAAAATATTTTAATTATTACTGAATTATAGCCGGCCGCTATCTCATCAAAACAGGCTTCAGCCTCTTTATGCACTCTCTGAATCGGAATATACCGTTTTTCAGAATGATTTACCATAAAGTTTTGAAGACGATCATTTGTCAGAATGTTCTCCTTGAGTTCTTCCCTTGATTTTAGAGTCGGACCAATGGTACTCTGACGATGGCGATTTATTTGCACAAGAAGATCACGCCTCAAAACAAGAGACTGATATTCAATACCCCGTTCCAGGTTTTCCGTAACCTTCAAATAATTCTTCAGGTTAACAGGTTCCGATATTTCGATAAAAATCTTTTCAGGATTCTTAAACAGAGTAACAAGACGTTTTATCTTACCGGGCTTTTCTTCCGTACCGAACAAAATGTCTTTTAATGTCGGCGTCGATCGTCGTGGTTTCTTGCTAAAGAACATTATCAGGGGAACAAGATAAATTGGTTGTTCAATCGATTGCTGCATTTCTATAAGATATTGGATCGGATCTGTTTTTTCTTTAACAAATCTGCGGTAGAATCCCTTTTTTTCCACAAGAGATAATAATGCCGAACGGCCATTAAGCAGTTTCTCCTCAATATATTTACTATTATAAGCATCAAGCAGCTTAAGGTCTTGGAAAAAGCTGTCAAGACGGGATAAAAGAACCCTGAAGAGATGGAACAACGGCTGCCACACAAACACCTTATAGTCAAAACCTATCTCGGGGAATGGAAGACCGGCCCGGTTATAGCGTGTGTAGTAAAATAGATATTCAAACTTGCTTTTATACTTTGTAACAAAAACAACAATCCCTTTTTCACGAAGTTTCTGAAGGATGAAAGCCTGCTCCTTATCAAGCTTTATACCAGAAAAGAAAAGCCTGAGAAGCCAGGAAGATAAAAATCCGATTTTACCGGTAAGATAACAAAGATAGTAGTTGTGTGTATTCTTAAGAATATTATTGATCCATTCTTTTATTTTCATTTCAGGTCTTTCAAAAAAATTTTGACATAATTAAATATTAAAACTAATCGTTTTGTAACAAAAATAAATTTATTAAAAATAGCAAAAAAAAAAAAAAATTGCAATATACATATATATATCAAAAGATATAAAAATGATGGCTTTGTAAAAAACAGATTTACAAAAAAACAAAAATAACTATTTAAAATTGCAGATTTTTCTGCATTCTCTGTGTATCCTGTAGTAAAGATCGACTTTTTACAACGGCTTCGAAATTAAACTTGCGTTACTAAAATCAATATGATAATTATCAAAAAAATCGGGAATAAAAATCTAAAGTTTATGGAGGATATTTTTCTATGAAAACATTAATTGGTGGAGCAATTGGAGCGGTATTGGGCATCATTGGTATTTCGGTATGGTGGAAACCTTTCTTGCAGCTTTTAGCAGGCGCTATTCCAATAATGCTTCTGCTGGGAGGTGGGTTGGCTCTTTATCTGGGCTTTGACGAACTTAAAGATACCTGGAAAAAAGAAGATATTTCCTTCGACAACTCAGTGAAAACAGAAGATACTGATAAATATAAAAAGGAAATCGATGAACTGAAAAACGAGATCAAAACATTAAAAAAAGAAGAAGCTAAAAAAGAATAATACGTAAACGCATATATATATTGATGGCATCGTAAAAAATCGAAAGACTACTTTTTACGAACCGCAACAGTTATTAAGTGTATGGTTAAACAGGCAATTACCTTAACTTAGCACCTGATAAATTTGACTTTTTTACGAATTCGTTCGATATTAACAAACTCACAAAAAATTCAACATACCACGAGGCTTTTACAAAATGTTCAAGTTTGCAAAAGCCTCATATTTTTTTCTTTAAAGCTGATGTAGCTAAAAAATCTGCTTTTTCATTTCCTTCAACACCTTCATGTCCTTTTACTTTGATAAATTTCAATTCTTTAAATTTAGCAATTATCTTCTTGATTGATATTATCAGTTCCAGGTTTTTTTTTGCTTTCCAGCCCAGCGTAAGCACCCCGTAAGCATAACTGCTGTCAGTAAAAACCCTTACAGGAAGATCTGTTTTCTTTATTTCCAACAGAGCCACCCTTATTGCTTCAAGTTCTGCTATATTGTTTGTTGCTATGCCAATATGTTTTGATATTTCCTTTTCATGATTTCTAAAAAGTAGCAGAGCGCCTATTCCGGAAGGCCCAGGGTTTCCCGAACAAGCCCCATCCGTATATATACAAATTGTATCATCGCTTATTTTTTCTTCCTGGATATTGTCTCTCTGTTTGCTTTTATGCTTTTTTGAAGATTTTGCGCCTGATTGATTTTTCTGATGACCTATATTCTCAGATTCAGGTGAATCAACAGGCTTAACTCCGTTCTTGTGTACCCGGTACTCGTAATCCTGATCAATCTGATACTTGACCAGTACCTTGCCGTCTTTAACTATGGATTTTCCGTCATGGCCTGTTGCCACCCAAACCTTGTTACCCTTAAATTTCATCCGTTTCCATTCTGTTTTGTCTTTATTCATCTCTACCTTGTTCATTATCTTGTCTGTGTATGTCTGTGCTGACCCGTAGCTCCCCGTAAAAACCGGGATTAAAACCGGAAGATGGTACTGGTCAAAAGGTTATGATTTAGTTATTTGAAAGATATTGCAAATTCGAGATATAATTATTTGAATATCGAATGACGAAGTCTGGAATCGCTGCGCTCCAGGCATCGCTTACGGCTATGCCTCGGCAAGCTATCTTTTTAAATATTAAAAATGATAGAATACCTTACTTCGACATTTATAATTCCTTGTTCGATATTCTGCGGTTCAAAACAAACTCGTAAGTTTGATTTTTATTAAATAAAGTCTTACCAATTTTTCATTATCTTGTCTGTGTATGTCTATGTGGGTCTGTGGCTAAATTAAGTTTCATAAAGATAAAAGCTACGACTCATCTCCTCAAAATGCTCCAGCTCATCCTTCCAGGATTCTGCAATCTCATCTACTTTATCAAAATTTTCAATTCGTCGGCGTATCTCACTGTCTCCTGTTATAAGGTCTATGGGAAGCCTGTCTAATTCATATTCATAAGGTGGAAGCTTCCACTCAAACCGCTCTCTGTGATTTAAAATTACGGCTTGAAGCAGTTTGAGAGTTGTTATATATGGCCTGTATTTATCAGGTTTATTGATATGAATTTGAAATCCATTGCACCTGATTCCCTGCCACTTGTTTGATGTGGGTTCAAATACAGTCTGCCTGAGCGTTATACCGGATAAACCGCTTGAAGCCAGTGTTGAAAGTATTTTTTTTGTGTCAAAAAACGGCGCTCCGAACAGTTCAAAAGGCTGGGTTGTGCCTCGTCCTTCAGAAATATTGGTGCCTTCCCACAACACCTGCCCAGGATAAACCATGGCAGATACCGGGGTCGGAAGGTTTGGAGACGGCGGAATCCAGGGCAACCCTGTATGATGGAAATACATCCCCCTTTTCCAGCCTCTCATATCCAATACTTCAAGATCACAACCGATCTCATATTGCCTGTTAAACAGCATGGAAAGTTCTCCTATTGTGAGGCCATAACGCATCGGTATGGGAAAACGTCCGACAAATGATGTACAAGCAGAAGACATGCAGTTGCCTTCAATTATTAAGCCGCTTAAAGGGTTTGGCCGATCCAGAATTAGAACCTTTTTGCCGAATTTTTTTGCAGCTTCAAGGCAAAAGGACATTGTATAGATAAATGTATAAACACGTGTTCCGACATCCTGCAGATCGATAATAAGAATATCTATGAGATCAAACATTTTCTTTGTGGGGATACGGGTTTTACCATACAGGCTGAACACTGGGATCTCTAAAACCGGATCTGTAATATTATCCGACTCGATCATGTTATCCTGTTTTTCCGCAAAAAATCCGTGTTGTGGTGAAAACAAGGCTGTAAGTTGTCCGGGAAGCTTTTTACTTATCAAATCACGGGCATGACAAAACCTGCTGTCAACCGAAGCAGAATTACTTAAAAGGCCGATGCGGTTTCCGAATATCCATTTTGGCGGGCTCTCAATAAACCTTTCAAGACCTGTCTGAATATTGGGCATAGATATTAATCTCCTTCATCCTCAAAACTCGGGCAAGTGTATTTATCAACAATATGGGGTTTTATATCAAGAATGGGGGTTCCTTTTAACATGTCTATACCCTTGACACGAATGATATTACCTTTAACATCAAGAACTTTTAGAACCGACATTCCGATCGGGTTTGGTCTCTTTGGCGAACATGTACTGAAAACCCCCATGTTTTCATTTCTGTGAGGTGGACTTTGTCTGAGATATCGCGAAATAAATTCCGGGCTCTTATGAAAATAAAAAATCACGACAATGTGCCGGCCGGGTTTGATATCTTCAAGCCCTTCCATATATTCCTCATCAATTACCAGGTCCCCTTCTACATCGGAAACAGACCAATGCCGAGGGACCTTTTCATAGTCATGATATACAAAACCTATGGGTTCCATTTCAATAACCATAACAGTTGTACTCCTGTATTTATGGTTCAGAAGAAACATATTAAAAGATGAACGTCGAACATCGAACGTCCAACGTCGAACGTCGAATTTTAAATAAGGTATTCTACCAATTTATAAACTGGCAGAGCGACACGCGGCGCAAGCGCCTGCGCTGCGCAAGCGATTTCATCATTCGATGTTCAGCGTTCGATGTTCGATGTTCAAAAAACGCTTCTGCCTTTCATGTTTTTACAAGTTTTGCCACAGACTCAATATGATATGTGTGTGGAAACATATCAACAGGCTGTATCTCCAGCACCCTGTAACTGTCCTTCATGAGACCAAGATCCCTTGCCATGGTGGCAGGGTTGCATGATACATATACTATCTTTTCCGGAGCCATTTCAATTACCTGCTTTACTACATCCTTATGCATACCCATCCTTGGCGGATCTATTATCATGACATCCGGTCGTGAAGTGATCTGTGAAAAGCATTCCTTTATATCACCGGCAATAAAGCTGCAATTTGAAATGCCGTTTTTGCGGCAGTTGTTTTCAGCATCAGACACGGCGCTTTCAACCATTTCTATACCTGTTATTTCTCCGGCGGAATCTGCAAGATAAATAGCTATCGCCCCTGTTCCGCTATAAAGATCTACAACTGTCTCGCTGCCTGTAAGACCGGCATAATCTTTTACTGTCCGGTAAAGCAGCTCTGCGCTCCGGGTGTTTGTCTGGAAAAATGAGTTTGCCGATATCTCAAACTCAACATGACCGATCTTATCCTTTATGCAGGAATCGCCGGCAAGGAGTATCTCATGCTCGCCAACAGCAATACCGGCCTTTCGCGTATTAATATTGTTTATCACGGAAACTATTTCCGGATACCTGCTTGTCAAAAGATCGGCCAGAGGCTGGACTTTTGCCGGTTCTTCCGCAGCAGTTATGATGTTTATCATCCACTGATCATAAGCAACAGAATGCCTCAACATAAGAAAACGCCAGAATCCGATATGGCTGCGAAGCCCGTAAACAGGCATATCGGAATTCTTTATAAAAGTTCTGACATCGTCGAGTATATAATTCCCAAGTTCCGGCTGGAGCAGACATTTCCCGGTATCAAGAACTTTGTAAAAAGTCCCCGGAGCATGAAGGCCGATAGCAAAGCCTGTATCAACATCTTCTTTCCCCATCTCATCAGGCAAAAGCCATCTTCTATCTGAGCAGGAAAACTCCATCTTGTTCCTGTATCCGAAAATCAGGCTGGAAGGAATGACCGGATGAACAGTAATACCGCTTATAAGCCCTATACGCTCAATTGAATCAACAACATGCTGCTTTTTATATTCAAGCTGTTTTTCATAAGCTAAAAACTGCCATTTACACCCGCCGCAATATTCGCTGTACATGCAGGCAGAATCAATTCTAAATGGTGATGGTTCAATTATTTCGACCACACGGGCTTCGGCATAGCTTTTTCTCTTCTTGATTATCCTGGCGCTTACAAGGTCTAAAGGCATTGCTCTGTCAACAAAAACAGCAAAACCGTCCACCCGCGCAACCCCCTTGCCGCCATACGCCATATCAGTTATTCTAAGTTCCAGCAGTTCACCTTTTTTTATTTTCATAACAACCTTCATTATACAAAAAATTTAACCACAGAGATCACAGAGTACACAGAGATTTTCTATAAAAAAGAAGTTTCTCTGTGATCTCTATGTGCTCCGTGGTTAAATAAGTTTTTTCTCACTTATTGCGTGAGTTTTAGACCTTTTCAAATTTAATTGCCTGTCTGCGGAGTAATTTAAATTAAAAAACTCACTTTTTTGATAAAAGCTCCATTCTCAACAAATCAAGCGCTTTCATGGCAAACATCTTTTTATTTATTGATCGTTTGCCAAATGCCAAATTGAATCTATAACCTTTTACAACATCAGGTGTGGCAAGGCCTATACATACTGTGCCAACAGGTTTTTCATCTGTTCCCCCACCAGGCCCTGCTATGCCGGTTGTCGCAAGGCCATAATCCGCACAGGAAACACGCATGGCGCCTTCCGCCAGCTCCTTTGCGGTCTCTTCATGCACTGCTCCGTATCGTTCTATTGTTTCCGGCAATACACCCAGCACCTTTATTTTTGCCTCGTTTGAATATGTAACGCCCGAAAATAAAAAATAGTCTGAGCTTCCCGGCACATTTGTAATCCAGTGTGATAAAAGGCCGCCGGTACAGCTTTCCGCAATCGCCAGGCTCGCTTTTTTACTTCGAAGAAGGCCCCCCACAACAGCTTCCATTGATTCGCCGTCAACAGAAAACACATTATCACCGATCTTGTTCAAAACCCATTCAGAAGCCTTTGTCAAAAGCTCATTGCATATATTTTTATCTTTCCCTCGCGTGTAAAGCTTTACATATATATCCGAAAAATTTGCTTGAAAACCAAGTTTAATCTCAGGAAACTTTTCTGTTAAACCAGCAAGCCGCTGGTTTATATTGGCCTCTGCCAGCCCGAATATTGAGATATTTCTGACAAAAGAAAATTCTCTTTTACTGCCGTAAAGCATCTCAATCCGGGGCAATACAGAGTCTGCAAACATCCTGCGCATTTCAAAAGGAACACCAGGCAAAAAGAAAAAATGACTCCTTCCTATTTTCAACTGAAAACCCGGCGCTGTTCCAACAGGATTGCAGATACACTCAGCGCCCTCAGGCAGCATAGCCTGTTTCCTGTCAATCTCGGTTATTGAGCGCTTTATGGTCTTGAAAAAATTCTCAATACCGGCTTGGGCTATATCGCTGACAACCAGTCCAACACCTGCCGCCTTTGCTGCCGCCTCTGCTGTAAGATCATCAGTCGTAGGCCCAAGACCGCCTGTTACCACTGTGATATCAGCGCGGCTCGCTGTTTCTTTCAGCATGGAAACAATAGCATCAATATCATCACAAACAGAATTGTGCCTGACAACCTGTATCCCTTCTCCTTCCAGCATCTGTGCAATATATGACGAATTGCCGTCAACAACAGCGCCTGAACAGATTTCATCTCCTGTAATTATTATTTCCGCTATCATTTGATAATTATCCTTAAATATTGTATCAGTTCACAGGTTCAACGGTTCAATGGTTGTTGTTTCCCCAAATTGAAGAGCGAAGCGACAACAACATTCAAAATTCGACGTTCGATGTTCGATGTTCATCTTTTCAAGGGTTCAACACCTAACACCTAATATGACACTTATACAATATTATGACAAGAATGACAGGCTGAAAATTATCTTAGCTGTTCTCAGCGGTCTGCTGCTCACAGGCTCCTTTCCAAAAATCGGTATATCCTGGTTTGCGTGGTTTGCCCTTGTTCCACTGCTTATCTCCTTAAGAAATCTTTCGATGCAAAAAAGTTTTTTCCTGGGGTTTTTAACAGGGGCCTCCCATTACATTAGTCTATTATACTGGCTCCCATATACCATGAAAACATACGGTCACCTTCCTTTTTTACTGTGCGTGATCATACTTATCCTTTTGTCCTCCTTCCTTGCTCTCTATACGGCAGGCTTTTCAGCCGTACTGTCAAAACTCTGCTCAAAGCCGGGCATGTCCCTTATTCTGGCGCCTGTAATATGGGTATCATTTGAATATATGCGTACTTTTTTTTTCTTCGGGTTTCCCTGGGAACTAATCGGATATTCCCAATATAAAAATTTACACCTGATTCAGATTGCAGATATCCTCGGCGTTTACGGCGTTTCCTTTTTAATTGTTCTGTCAAATTCGGCAATTTACCTTGTATTTCTCAGTATAACCGATAAGCGCCGGCAAAAAAAGGCTGTAACAAAAAGGCTTGCTGCAGCCGCAATATCTGTTTTTGCCATGACATTTATTCTTGTCTGGTTTTACGGAAAATGGAGCATTCAATCAATTGACAAACTGACATATACCGCCCCATCTATAAAGGCTGCAATTGTACAGGGCAACATAGACCAGACAATAAAATGGGACCCTGCATTTCAAACCAAAACCGCAAATAAATATATTAAACTGTCTCTTTCAGCAAAAAAAGATAATCCTGGCCTTATAGTATGGCCTGAAACTGCCACACCTTTTTATTTTCTCAACAATATCATGCTGTCAAATATAGTTCAAAAGGGAATTAAAGATACAGGCTCGGATTTTCTGATAGGCAGCCCTTCCTTTGTCCTTGAAAAAGAGGCTGTTGAATATTACAACAGCGCATATCTGATAACACGGGATGGAAAGGTCTGCGGCAAATATGACAAGGCGCATCTTGTTCCTTTCGGAGAATATGTTCCTTTTAATAAATGGCTGCCCTTTATCGGCAAATTTGTGGAAGGGGTGGGCGATTTTAAATCCGGCGCCAGGGGAAAAACCATAACATGGTCTGATTGCAAATTAGGCTTGCAAATCTGTTATGAAATAATATTCCCGTGTCTTTCCAGGGACATGGCAATAAACAATGCGGCAATACTGATAAATATCACCAATGATGCCTGGTTTGGCAAAAGCGCTGCCCCTTACCAGCATTTTTCCATGGCAATATTCAGAGCAGTAGAAAACAGACGCTCTTTAATCAGATCCGCCAATACCGGTATAAGCGGATTTATTGACCCGTCGGGCAGGATTCTTGGTAAAACCGATCTTTTTGTCGAAGCAAC
>JAFCZU010000322.1 GCA_019314185.1 Deltaproteobacteria bacterium
AAATGTCGCAACCCTCCCGGGTATAATCAAGGCATCTCTTGCCATGCCCGATATGCATTGGGGCTATGGATTCCCCATAGGAGGCGTGGCCGCCTTTGACATGGAATCAGGCGTTATATCTCCAGGCGGCGTTGGTTATGATATAAACTGCGGCGTCCGCCTCGCAGCCACATCCCTTATTGAAAAAGATGTAAGGCCAAAGCTCGAGCAGCTTGTCAATTCACTTTACCGGAATATCCCTTCCGGCGTGGGATCAACCGGTTCCATTAAACTGTCTGTTTCAGAAGAAAAAAAGGTTCTCAGGCAGGGCACTGTATGGACAGTGCGCCAGGGTTTTGGGACACAGTCTGATATCGATCATACTGAGGACGGCGGTTGTATGCCAAATGCCGACCCTGACCTTATCAGCAAAAGAGCTCTGGAAAGGGGGCTGAAGCAGCTTGGCACTCTAGGTTCCGGAAATCATTTTCTTGAGGTTGGAGTTGTGGAGACCATTTATAATCCGGAAGTTGCCCGAGTATTCGGACTTTTTAAAGGACAGGTAACTTTAATGCTCCATTCCGGTTCCCGTGGATTCGGTTATCAGGTTTGCGACGATTTCCTGGCAAAAATGACAAAGCATGTCGACAAATTAGGCTTTGACCTGCCTGATCGCCAGCTTGCATGCGCCATGATACAATCAAAACAAGGGGTCGAGTATTATAATGCAATGGCATGCGCCGCAAACTATGCCTGGGCCAACAGACAGATTTTAATGCACAGAGCCCGCGAGGTTTTTTTAAGCGTATTCGGCATAGGGCCAAGAGACCTTGGAATGAATCTTGTTTATGATGTATGCCACAACATAGCGAAAAAAGAGGTTCATCTTGTAGATGGGAAAAAACAAACTGTCTGCATTCACAGAAAAGGAGCAACCAGGTCCTTCCCGCCCGGGCATGAAGCGCTTTGTGATGAATATCGCGGTGTGGGACAGCCCGTGATTATTCCAGGTGATATGGGCACAGCATCTTATGTTCTGGTTGGCACACAAAAAGCCATGGAAGAAACATTCGGCTCAACCTGTCATGGGGCCGGGCGTGTTTTAAGCAGGAAGGCTGCAAAAAAGGCAAGCAAAGGAAGATCTATCCAGCGGGAACTTGAAGACAAGGGGATACTTGCAAGGTGGACAGGCCGCTCAACCCTTGCTGAAGAGATGCCTGATGCATATAAAGATATTTCAGAGGTTATCGAAGTGGTTCACGGCGCTGGAATCTCAAAAAAAGTGGCGAGGCTAAAACCGATGGCGGTCGTAAAGGGCTAACACAATCAAAAGATGAACGTCGAACATCGAACGCCCAACATCGAACGTCGAATGTTGTTGTCGCTTCGCTTCGCAATTTGGAAAAATCACAATCCAGAAGGATAAATGTCGAAGGGAAAACTTTATAATTCGACATTCCCTGTTCGATATTCGATATTGGCTTTTTGGTATGCATTCCAACGCTGGAGCGTGGGAACGAGGAAAACCGTGAACTGTGAACCGACAACCGTGAACGGTTAAAAAAATATGGACTTATTTCAAGCAACAATATTAGGCATAATCCAGGGGCTCACTGAGTTTTTACCTGTGAGCAGTTCAGGGCATCTTGTCATATCCCAGCATCTTTTCGGGCTGAAAGAACCTGAACTTTTTTTTGATATCAGCGTGCATGTGGGAACCCTTGCAGCCATTATATTTTTTTTTCGTAAAGAAATTATATCCATAATAGTTTCCCTGGCGCATTTTATCGCCGGGTTATTTAATAAAAAGGAATCATTTTCTAATATTTATGAAGATACGAATGTAAAACTGGCGTTTCTTATTGTTGTTGGATCTGTTCCCACCGGAATTTTGGGAATCCTGTTTCACAAAATAGCTGATCAGCTTTTTTCATCTGTTGTTATAGTAGGCTTTATGCTTCTTGTAACCGGCCTGCTGCTGTGGAGTACCCGCCGAATAAAGGAAACCAGCACAGGTATTGCCGGCTTTTCAGCAAAATATGCCTTGATTATCGGGCTTGTACAGGGCATAGCCATAATGCCGGGGATATCAAGATCAGGTTCAACTATTGCGGTGGCACTCTTCCTGGGATTAGGACGCGAAACAGCCGCGAGATATTCTTTCCTTCTGTCAATACCTGCCATCCTTGGAGCCTCGGTTTTGAGCCTGGCAGATTTATCTTCACACGCTGTCCATTCTTATAAAGCAGCGACTCTGGGTGCAGTTATTGCCGCTATTGTCGGATACTGCGCTCTAAAATTGCTTGTGTATATGGTTAAACAGGGGAGTTTTCATATATTTGCGCCATATTGCATGATAATTGGTGTTTTAGCATTATACCTCGGAAGGTAAAAAACAAGAAAGTGAGAAGATGAGAAGGTGAGAAAAATGAACGTCGAATAATGATGTCACTTCGTTCTTCAATTCGGGGAAACAGAAACCCTGAACCTCTGAACCCTGAACCATTGAACCCTTATAAAAGGAGATTGCCATGAACCCGGAAATGTTTAGAGAATATGATATCAGGGGAATTGTCGGCAAAGACATGACAGAAGATGATGTTGTGTTGATCGGAAAGGGGGTCGGCACATTCCTTATGCAGCGCGGCCATTCAAAGCTTACTGTTGGACGCGACTGCAGGTTGAGTTCCGACCTGTATTCTGAAAAAGTAATTGAAGGTTTGCGGTCAACCGGATGCAGTGTAATCGATATCGGGGTCTGCACGACACCGGTTTTCTATTTTTCGATCAAACATCTTGAACAGGAAGGCGGCGTCATGGTGACAGCCAGCCACAATCCAAAAGAATACAACGGGTTTAAGCTTTGTATCGATTTAGACTCAATACACGGCAAAGATATCCAGGAAATCCTTTCCATTATCAATAAAAAATCATTTGTACAGGGACAGGGCTCTTTGTCTGCCGAAAATCTAATCCCTTCGTACAGCGAGTTTATTAAAAACAATATAACCATAACCAGGCGGCTGAAGATCGGTGTGGATGCAGGCAATGGCACTGCCGGTGTGGTGGCGCTGCCTATATTAAAAAGTCTTAACTGTGAGATCCACGACATATACTGCGATATGGACGGCACATTCCCAAATCATGAAGCTGATCCAACTGTCGCAAAAAACATGACAGACCTTATCGCTCTGGTAAAAGAAAAAGGCTTGGACCTTGGAATCGGTTATGATGGTGACGGCGACCGTATCGGCGTGATTGATGAAAATGGGAACATTGTTTTTGGCGATAAACTCATGATTATCTTTGCAAGGGAAATCCTTTCCAGAAAACCTGGTTCCACCTTTATATCAGAGGTAAAGTGCTCCAAAACACTATATGACGATATTGAAAAGCATGGCGGCAGAGCTATTATGTGGAAAACCGGACATTCTCTAATTAAAAAGAAAATGAAGGAAGAACAGGCTGAACTGGCGGGCGAAATGAGCGG
Organism: Deltaproteobacteria bacterium; assembly: GCA_019314185.1. The sequence continues at coordinate 3,470 of JAFCZU010000322.1, forward strand.
CCACATGTTTTTTGCTGACAGGTATTTTGGTTTTGACGACGCATTGTACGCCTCCTGCAGGCTTATTGAAATATTGGCCGATACCGGAAAGAGTGTGTCTGAACTGATGTCTGATATCCCGAAAACATATTCAACTCCTGAGATACGTGTTGAATGCCCGGATGACAAAAAGTTTGGCATAGTTAAGAAGATTACTGAGCATTTCCGTAAACAATATAATGTAATCGATATAGATGGAGTCAGGGTTCTGTTTGATGACGGATGGGGTCTTGTCCGCGCATCAAACACCCAGCCTGCCCTTGTGCTGCGTTTTGAAGCCATGACGGAGCAAAGGCTTTCCGAAATAAGGAATCTCATCGAATCCGCGCTGGCAGATATTGAAAAGACCTCTTAATGAACAAGTTAAATAAGAAAATTTTTGGAACTCTTTTCTTTTCGATATTTGCAGCTGTCACAGGGGTCGGAATTGTTGTTCCATTGCTGCCTGTCTATGCCCACGATCTTGGCGCCACCGGCATATATATAGGTTTGATATTCGGCTCTTTTTCCCTCTCAAGAACATTCTTTCTGCCATACTTCGGCAGACTCTCGGACAAAAAAGGACGCAAACCGTTTATTGTCGCGGGCCTTTTTACTTACGCTCTGATTTCGTTTTTATTCCTGTTT
>JAFCZU010000323.1 GCA_019314185.1 Deltaproteobacteria bacterium
CGAATGAGCGTTCACGAGGCTGTAACAAGGGGTAAGACACTATGTGCCGAGTACAGTTTTCTTGGGGCAGAAAGGTGAATAACCTTACAAACCTGCCAGCGTCCCCACCCCCACGCAATGCCCGGTCTGCGGCAAATCTTATCGGGAATGTGATTCCGGAATAAAAGAATATTTCTCGCAGAGTTAATCTTTTGAATTTTTTTTGACAGGATAACAGGATAAAACAGGATAAATATTATACACCGCAGGCATTATTGCATTTGGTACAATAAAAAAGGTTGTAGCTTTTAACGTGTTGCTTGTAGGTTTTACCAAAAAAATCCTGTCAATCCTGTCAATCCTGTCAGATTCTTTTTTAAAAAGCTAAATTAAGGAAATAAAGTGCAACAAAAACTGGCATTATGTCGTGTTAGGATTAAAGAAAAGGTCTGATTGTGAACTTAAAAAACAAAAAAATCCTCATTACCGGCGCCGATGGTTTCATCGGATCTCATCTGGTGGAAATGCTGGTTCAAAAAGGCGCAAAAGTCAAAGCCTTGAGTCAGTACAATTCCTTTAACTACTGGGGATGGCTGGAAGTTCTGGATTGCCTTAATGAATTTGAAGTTGTAGCCGGTGATGTTCGTGATCCGCATTTCTGCAAAGAAATCACCAAAGATATTGATGTTATTTTTCACCTTGCTGCATTGATTGCCATTCCTTATTCTTATGTTGCGCCGGACAGTTATGTGGATACCAATGTAAAAGGTACGTTAAATATTTGCCAGGCAGCCAAAGAAAATGGATGCGAACGTGTGATTCATACCTCAACATCCGAAGTTTACGGCACAGCACAATATGTTCCCATTGATGAAAAACATCCCTTGCAGCCGCAATCCCCTTACAGTGCAACCAAGATAGGGGCGGATGCAATGGCAATGAGCTTTCACAGTGCCTTTGATTTGCCGGTAACTACGGCAAGGCCCTTTAATACTTATGGCCCTCGGCAAAGCGCCCGTGCTGTTATTCCAACCATAATCGGACAGATTGCCGCCGGAAAAAAGCAGATCAAGCTTGGTGATTTGACACCTACCCGTGATTTTAATTATGTTCTGGATACATGCCGTGGGTTTATTGCCTTGGCAGAATCTGACAAAACCATAGGCGAAGTTATAAACATTGGATCAGGAGTTGAAATTTCCGTAGGCGACACCCTGGATTTGATCAAAAAAATAATGAATTCCGATGTGGAATTTATCACAGACAAACAAAGACTGCGTCCTGAAAAATCAGAAGTTTTCCGATTGTGTTGTGATAACACCAAAATAAATGAATTAACCGGTTTCCTGCCCGAATATTCCCTGAAAAAAGGATTAAAGGAAACCATTGACTGGTTTACAAGCTCAGACAATCTATCACGTTATAAAATAGACATCTACAATATGTAGAAGCTCGAAGCATATAAGCTCAAAGCTCAAAGCTCAAAGCTCAAAGCTGAAAGATTAAAGATGGAAGCTTGAAGCTGAAAGGTTAACGCATTGAAGGTGTTAGTGATGGTGTTGGTGTTTGAAGATAAAAACTCGAAGCTGAAAGATTAAATAGGGATAAAAAATTGCCAAAAGATTTATTTGTCAGCATAATTGATTTCATCAAATCACTCTATCCTGATGAAAATCCTGTACCGTTGCATGCACCCAGATTTACAGGCAATGAAAAAAAATATGTTGTTGATGCTATAGATTCCACTTTTGTCTCTTCTGTTGGCGAATACGTTAATCGCTTTGAAGAAATGATCTGCAAAATTACAGGTGCGAGGTTTGCAGTGGCAGTGGTAAACGGCACCTGTGCCCTGCATGTTGCCTTGAAACTGGCAGGCGTTCAGCCGGGTGATGAGGTAATTACCCAGCCTTTGAGCTTTGTGGCAACGGCTAATGCTATCGCGCATTGCGTGGCAAAACCCATATTCCTTGATGTTGAGCGGGAGACATTGGGGCTTGATCCCACCGCTTTAAAAAGTTTCCTGCAAGCTCATGCGCGTATAAGAGAAAACGCCTGTTACAATAAAGCAACCGGCAAACGAATTGCGGCCTGCGTACCCATGCACACCTTTGGCCATCCCTGCCGTATTGATGAGATTGCCGAGATCTGTAATCATTATCATATAGCCCTTGTCGAAGATTCCGCCGAATCACTCGGAAGCGTTTATAAAGGCAAACATACAGGCACGATTGGACTCTTTGGGATATACAGTTTTAACGGCAACAAAACTGTTACCTGTGGAGGTGGCGGGGTCATTGTGACTAATGATGAAGCGCTTGCGAAAAAGGCCAAACACATAACCACAACGGCCAAAACGCCGCATCCCTACGAATATGTCCATGATGTTCTTGGTTACAACTACCGCCTTCCCAATCTCAATGCAGCCCTTGCATGCGCTCAATTAGAACAACTGGACTTTTTCATAGACAGAAAACGGGAACTGGCCGAAATATACAAAACTTTTTTTGAATCTCTTGGTATCCCATTTGTCCATGAACCGGAACATGCCAGATCCAATTACTGGCTGAATGCCGTAATCCTTCCGGATACCAAAACGCGAGACGAGTTTCTGAAAGCAACAAACAAGGCAGGAGTCATGACCCGCCCCGTATGGAGGCTATTGAACAAGCTTGATATGTATAAGACATGCCAGACCGATGCTCTAACTAACGCAAAGTGGCTTGAAGAACGGGTGGTAAATATACCCAGTAGAGTAAGGATATGAAAGAAAAAATTATATTAATCGGTGGAGGCGGTCACTGTCATTCATGCATTGATGTCATTGAGAGTAGTGGAGCTTTTAAGATTGCAGGGATAGTAGAGCAGCCAGGAAAGAACAAAGAAAATTCAATCCTGGGATATCCAATAATAGGATATGATAATGAACTTGCAATTCTCAGAAAACATTTTGATTATGCTTTGGTAACAGTTGGCCAGATTGGATCAGGAATTGTGAGGCAAAAGCTTTTTAAATACTTGAAAGAGCTGGATTTTATTTTGCCTGTTATTATTTCTCCTTTAGCCTATGTTTCAAAGTACGCTGCCATTGGTGAAAGCACAATAGTTATGCATCAGGTAATTGTTAATGCCGGCGCACATATAGGAAACAATTGTATCTTGAATACTAAATGTCTGATTGAGCATGATACAGTAGTTGGTGATAATACCCATATCTCCACTGCAGCAGTTTTAAATGGTGATTCTACAATCGGTTCTCGCTGTTTTGTAGGATCAAATGCAACCGTTGTTAATGGCGCCAAACTCCCTGATGATTATTTTTTTAAGGCAGGATCTTTGGTAATCAACGAGAAAAATGGAAAAGCTCTTGAGGGGAATAATTTATAATGAATTCCCACAAAATATTTATTATAGCCGAAGCAGGTGTAAACCACAACGGCAGTCTTGAACTTGCCAAAGATATGGTAAAAGTTGCCGCCAAAGCTGGTGTTGATGCCATAAAGTTCCAGACATTCAGAGCAGAGACACTGGTTACAAAAGATGCCATAAAAGCTGATTACCAAATAAAAGCATCCGGTCAGAGCGAGACACAATTTGAGATGTTAAAAAAACTTGAATTGTCTTTTGAATCCCATCTGGAGTTAATGGAATGCTGCCGATTAAATCAAATTGAATTTTTGTCAACACCATTTGATCTCATTACCATTGATTTATTGGTAGAAATGGGATTGAACAAATGGAAAATTCCATCAGGGGAAATTACTAATTTGCCCTACTTGAGAAAAATAGCCTCCCTTGGACAGGAAATCATTCTGTCCACAGGTATGTCTGATCTTGGTGAAATCAAGGATGCGATCAATGTGTTTATCACTTCCGGTATATCTTCTAACAATATCACTGTTCTCCACTGCAATACAGAATATCCCACACCAATGCAGGATGTTAATCTCAAGGCCATGCGAACAATAAAATCCGCCTTTCCCGGAATACATGTTGGATATTCAGACCACACAGAAGGCATTGAGGTTCCCATTGCCGCTGTGGCCATGGGAGCAACAATTATTGAAAAGCATTTTACATTGGATAAGAATCTGCCGGGTCCGGATCACAAAGCATCACTTGAACCGGATGAACTGACTGACATGGTCAGAGCCA
>JAFCZU010000324.1 GCA_019314185.1 Deltaproteobacteria bacterium
CGACACCCTTCGGACAGTCCCATTGGTAAAAGGCTTTCAGCCTGGCAGACATCAGAGTTTTCTAACATACCGTAGCAGGTAAATCCGCCATTGCCGTCAAGCACTTCACCTGCCTTTAGATCGCGCTTGGCCACGGTGATTACATCGCATACAGGTTTTCCAATCGGTGTTGCGGCAGCATCTTTGAAAAGTACTGCCCGGGCTACCGTAATTGGTGTTTCAAAATGGCATATATGGTAAGGTGTGTAGAATGCGTATAAAGGGCCGTCACCCATTTTATAATAGTTCATGTATTGCTGTTGAATTGGATCTTCATTATATCCAAGTATGAATACCCCTGGAGCAGGTTCAGCGCCAAGAATATAGTCCACAAGGCCGCCATTAAGCATTTTATCCATAGGAAATAGATTAACAGCATCATTGACATGCTCGCAACGAGGACCATACATTCCACGCTTTCCCGCTCTGAGGCCGGTAGCGTTGGCTACAACTGCCATCTCCATAGAAATTTTGGTGCCATCGGCAAAAGAAGTGACCATTTGAGGCTTCTGTTTATATTTTTCAGCATATCCTTTCTGAGTCTCAGGTGTCCGATACGGGTCTTGAAGCCCTTTCATATTGCCGGCCAGAACCGGCTTGAAGCCAATCGCATTAACATAGCGATACAGGTTCATGATCACTCCTGGTTGATCTCCGTCCGATGTTGTTATAATCACACCCGAGCGATCCGCGTAGACTTTGAGAATGGGTCCAATAGTAGCGTCAAGTTCCGCATTCATCAGGATAACATGCTTATTGTTTTTTATGGCCTTCATGACCACATGAGCGCTATATTCAATCGTACCAGTCACTTCGATCAAAGCGTCAATGCTTTCCGCCTCGCAAAGCAATATCGGATCATCAGTTATTGCAAACTTATTCTGAGCGATTGTTTCTTCAAGTTGAGATACTGTTTCAACCGGCTTTATGGTTTCTGCGCCCGCCTGTCGATAGGCTCGCTCAGCCTTGGAAGGGGTACGATTCGATATTGCAACCAACTTCATTCCCTTCACATATTTCTGGATTTGAAGTGCGATGCCTCTTCCCATATAACCTGCACCAACCATGCCGACCCGAATCGGATTGCCTTCCTGCTGTCGTTTTTCCAGCGCTTTATCAACAATGATCATTAGAAGTACTCCGATATGCGATTTGTGATGTAAGAGATTAGAGGTTTTATTAGTTATAGACAAACACAGACTTTTCCTTCGCCCGACCCGCCCGCCTCACCTGAGCGCTCGCGATGGCGGGCAGGCTTGGGCGGAGGAAAAAATGTCGTCGCTTACGCGAAAGGGGTTTTTCTGCAGTGCATAAATGCCTGTTGTGCCGAGGCAACAGTGAGTCTCCGTGATTGGTTACTTCTGTGAGTTGGACAACTTTCTCACAGCAAATAGTCTGGCCAGTTTTTATCCTTTTCTGATATCACTACGTTATTCGTCTCTGGCCACTTAATGCCAAATGCTGGATCATCCCAACGCACGCCTCGTTCGGACTCCGGAGAATAAAACTGTGACACATGGTAAAATACCTCGGTGTTGTCGGTAAGGGTTTGATAGCCATGGGCGAAGCCTTCAGGTACGTAAAGCATTTTGTGATTCTGCTCTGTTAACTCGACTCCAATCCACTTGAGATACGTCGGTGACCCTGGCTGAAGATCGACAATCGCGTCGTATATCGCTCCCTTCGTACATCGCACAAGTTTGATTTCTTCATGAGGTATTGCTTGGTAATGCATCCCCCGTAACGTACACTTCGCTTTGTTGAAAGATATATTGCTCTGGAGTAAATTGGGATTCAGACCATTTGCTTCAAATTCATTTTTGCACCATGCTCGCGCAAAGAACCCCCGAGTATCCTCGATTCTTTCAGGTTCAATGATAAAAGCGCCTTCTAACCCCGTTTTCTTGAAAATCACAGTAAGCCTCTTAACCTAATTGTAACCTTCCTGGGAGAAATAAGAAGACATCCCTTTCATCTCTGCAGCATATTCTCGTAGCGCGAAATTTCTGCTTCGGTAATCTTACGCATGTTTTTCCTTTGATGGTAGGCACGATACCATTTTACAATCCACTCCAGGGTTATGGCGAGATCCAGTTTTGGTGACCACCTCAGAAGACTTTTTGCCTTAGAGCAATCGAGTTTCAAGTGTGTGGCCTCATGTGGATGCTGGTCCATGTCCGTTTCCCAGCGTGCATCCTTTCCCCACAGGCGGGTGAGATAGTCTGCTATCCAAGAAACTGGTCGCGAATCCTCATCATTGGGTCCAAAGTTCCAAGCTCCGGCACATTTTGATCCATGTTCCCACAACTCTTCCGCTAGTCTAAGATATCCGCGCAACGGTTCGAGCACGTGCTGCCAGGGGCGGATGGCATTCGGATAACGGATGAGAGGAGGTCTATTTTCCATGAGGGCGTTCATGATATCAGGAATAAGACGATCCGGAGCCCAGTCTCCACCGCCAACCACATTGCCTGCCCTGGTGGTTGCCACCGAAACGAGGTGACCGGAAAAATTGTTATCTGAAAAGTATGAACGACGATAAGCGGATGTGACCAATTCGGCGCATCCCTTACTGCTCGAATAGGGATCATGTCCGCCCATGGGCTCATTCTCGCGATAGCACCAGATCCATTCACGGTTTTCATAGCACTTGTCACTAGTAATATTAATCAGCACTCGCACACCGTCTGACTGTTTAACTGCTTCCAGAACATTTACTGTACCCATAACATTAGTGCTGTAGGTCTCTACAGGATTGTTGTAAGAATACCGTACCAATGACTGGGCCGCCATGTGGATAATAATCTCTGGTTTATGCTCAGCGATCACGGTCTGTAGATGTTCGAGGTCGCGGATGTCTCCTGTGATGGAGGTCATACCATTAGCCACGTTGGCGAGTTCAAACAGACTCGGTTCTGTTGGTGGAGGCAAAGAATAGCCGACGATGCATGCCCCTTGTTTTTGCAACCATAAAGATAGCCAACTTCCCTTGAATCCGGTATGGCCTGTGATCAGGACTTTCTTACTTTCCCAGAACTTGTTGTTCATCACCAAACCTTCCACGGAGGGTTTCCGGAAGCCCACAGCCCCTCGAGATACATTTTGTCACGCAATGTGTCCATGGGTTGCCAAAATCCATGGTGCCTATATGCCGCAAGCATTCCGTCGCTTGCCAGCATTTCCATTGGCTCGCGTTCCCAGACAATCGAGTCGTTTTCAATATAATCCATTACACTGGGCTCCGCAACGAAAAAACCTCCATTGATCCAGGCGCCGTCCCCCTGTGGTTTTTCTTTGAAAGTGGAAATCTTGTATTGGTCTCGGTCCAGGTTGAACGCCCCAAATCGGCCTGGGGGCTGTACCGCGGTCAATGTTGCCAAGGACTTTTGTTCCCGGTGAAACCCGATTAACTTTTTTATATTCACATTACTTACGCCGTCTCCGTATGTTAGACAGAAGGTTTCGTCGCCGATGTAATCCCTAATCCTTTTGAGTCGTCCGCCAGTCATGGTCTTTTCGCCGGTATCGACTAATGTAATCTTCCAGGGCTCAGTACCGTTCTGGTGAACTTTCATATTATTGTTTCTTAAATCGAATGTGACGTCGGACATGTGTAGGGAATACGTGGCAAAGTATTCTTTAATGATATATCCTTTGTAGCCTAGGCAAATAATAAAGTCGTTGATGCCGTGGGCGGAATAGATCTTCATAATATGCCACAAAATAGGCCTATCAGCGATTTCTACCATGGGTTTTGGCTTTAGTGCGGTTTCTTCAGAAAGGCGAGAGCCAAACCCTCCTGCGAGGATAACTACTTTCATGATACACCTCCAACTATGGATGGGAATAAATCCGAATATCGAATACCGAAATCCGAAACAAATTCAAAATTTAAATATCCAATTTTCAAAACGTTATTCCCTCAATTTCTTTGTAGGAGTAATATTTTTTGAAAAAGGCATGTCTTTGCCCCGTAACCTTAGGGTTCCCGCGCAGCTTTTTGATAGTATGCGCGATTATCAAACGTTATCAGGTGGCTCTTGATAATGTTGTGGCGTTTCATCAAACTGAGGACGCGATGTTCAGGTGGTTCGTATGGTGCCGAAATCCCGGTAAATTTCTTGATGACTCCGGCCCTGGCTTTAGCATAAATGCCTTTTTGGTCGCGACTGGAACAAATTTCCGGTGGGCAGTCAACATAAATCTCCAGAAACTGACCATTGTGAAAGAAAGATCGAAGTTGTTGGCGATCCTTCCGATAAGGAGAAATAAATGCCGAAAGAACTATGATGCCAGTGTCCACGAAGAGCTTTACCATTTCGCCGATACGGCGGATGTTTCCTGCTCTGTCTTCAGGCCTGAAGGCCAGGTCAGAGCATAGCCCGCGTTACGGACATTGTCTCCGTCGAGAGCATAAGTAGAACAGCCTTGCTGATGTAATTCCTTTTCTACAAGGTGTGCAATGGTTGATTTGCCGAAGGCCGAAAGGCCTGTGAACCAAATAACTGCTCACTTGTAACCATGGAGGGTTTCCCTATCCTCGCGGCTGACATAACCATTAATCCATGTCACATAAACCATGTCACATTGTTCTTCTTAGCGATAGCTTCCATCATTATTGTCCTTTTTTTGCATCCTCCAGATATCATCTCCACACCATGTGCAAACATAGCTCCGCTCCTTGACTTACATGGAAAAATTATCAATAACTTGTTGTTATGATTAAATAAAAAGTGCCAACACGCTCTCTGCGTTATGAGCTATAAACTTATAAACCTGTAAACAAAACCGATTATAAGAGTCAAGAACAAAAGAGACAATAACAGCAATTCTAATTAATGCCTGAACGAAAACTCATGTTCAGACAAAATCCGATTTTGCGATTTTGTATTTTTATAAGCAAAAGTTGTGCCATGAAAGAAATTCAGTGATTTAAAAGAAATGGTTGCTTGTTGCTGTATGCAAGTTTATTGGGTTAACAGCCCTAAGGACTAAGCGTGAAAAAATTTTTCATGAACTTGAACTGCAAAAGGCCGTTTCACGTTTGGAATTCAAAATGGGAAATTTTTTGCACACATAAAAGCGAAAAGTTTACACATTATGTAAAACGTTTCATATAAAATGTTGTTTAGAAATTGGAGGATTACGG
>JAFCZU010000325.1 GCA_019314185.1 Deltaproteobacteria bacterium
AATGTTCAATTTTTTTCATACATCTCCCATCAAGCTGCCCTTTGCCCCCTCACCAAAAACGGTGACCTTTGCCATCAAATCAATTCCGGGCTCAAAATTGGCTTTGGGCTCGCCATCCTTTCCGAGCCCCTTATCGCCCGTTCGAACGCCCGCAATTGTTTTCCCATCGTCCCCATAAAGAATCTTCTGACCGGCAAACCCGGAGAAAATATTCACCCCGAGATCCTCCGCAATGCCAGCAAGCCATCGGGTAAATTTCGACAGGCTGACGATAAAAAACCCATTATTATGCATATATCTGGGTACAAACGGTAGCCGATATGCTTTTTGCCGAGCCATAAAATAAAATTCATCATCTCGAACGGCAGCCTCAACCGGACAGCCTCTTTCCATAAAATTCGGTATCAGTTCCTTAAGAGCGACCGGATTGAGCACCGCGCCGCTGATCGCATGAGACCCGATTTCCGCTCCTTTTTCAATCAGCGCCACTTCCAGTTCGATATTCTTTTGCCGGGCCTGTTGCATCAGTTGGATCGCACCCGCAAGACTGGCAGGCCCTCCCCCGATAAAAACCACATCGAAATCAATTCGTTCATGTTGTAATGTCATGTTTATTCTCCCGCCTGATTTGATATGTATCCGGATATTGAATGGCAGATCAAAGCCTTCCGAAGCCCTTAGCTTACCCGCGCCATTTTCAAAGGCTCATAACTGTCTTCAGATATTCAAAAAAAATAATTAACATGATAATTGGTCTTTGTAAATACGCCTGAAATTTCAGTTACCTGTTAACATCTTTTTGGCAAATTCTTCCACATCAACCATTCAACACCTCCATCATCAGGCACCAATCCGGCAGCTTTTGCGATCACGATTTTGATTTCAGCATAAAGAAATGCCCTATCCAGAACTTGTGTTGATCTGAAAGTTGACACATAAGTCATTCTTTGCTAATACCTCAAAGGTTCTACCCTTTAAACTCATTTATTGATATCAATAGTAAATATTCGGTTTAGTAATGCATAAGTTAATTTTTTAACAAAGCTCTAAACTTTTTATTAAGAGGAAATACCCAAATATCTTTAATGGGAACTATCGCCTTCCCTCGCTGTTCAAGTTTTCCACGACCTTTTGTTTCTCCGACATTGACCCAGTTAGCAGCTTTATAGCAAGTGCCCGCAAATCTATTTTTTTGTACAAAAGATTCTAACAGTACTGGCCGGATGTTATATCTGTTTTCCCAATCATCCGGCAAATGCCGGGCCATTAAAGAGAGAACTTTTGATGCAAGGTTTTTCGATTGAACCCATGGCAGGATAAGAAATCTGGCATTATTTACAATCAAATGTAAATTCTTCTTACGCTCATCATGATTCCATCCAATAAATTGATCTCTGGGTGCAGTTTGCCATGCAGCCGCACTAAAGCCTGCCAGCGCTACAAGTTGTTCACCTGCGGTAATAAAATAGCGAAGCTGAGCTCCAGGCAGAGTGGTATGTCCAAGGTAATGATATCGCTCAATGTACTCATTCCATCGGGCTGAGGTGACTTTGGTGACCATCTTCAAATGCAGTTGTGGCAACTGATTGACGGGGCACATAACCGGCACTTTTGGATCAGTGGCAGGTGTAGACTCTATTTTTTTTACAGGCTTTTTACTTCGAGTGGATGGGGGCAGCAGTATTAATCCATCCCTGTGCATACGCAACATGGCAACACGACACGACATATCTTTAAGCTTGCCATCAGGTTTGAGCCATTGAAGCATCCGGCACACTTCTTCGGAAAGTCGCGTCCGGTTGAACTCTGGATTGTGTTTTATCAGGAATCGGATTTGTTCAAAATCTTTGGGAGTAAAGTCCCGTCCACAGTAGCGGGTCATGAGGTATCCGGTGGCTTGGAAAGTTTATGCCGACGCTCTTCATCCATTTTCCAGGGAAGAAAAGCAGATAAATCTTCAGGTGCCTGACCATGATTTTTTGCACAGACAGTCAGGTATGATCTCAGCCAGTGATTGCAGTTGATACCATATAAAACCATGGTTTGAAAGATTGAAAACATTATTGCTGCCAGCTGAGAACTCCACAGACTTCCTGAACCATAAAAATTTTTCCGCCCGGTTACCGGATTACGGATGGAGCGTTCTCCATTATTGTTATCCATCGGCACTTCAGGGTGTTCTACAAATACGTTCAGCCCTTTCCAATGGTTTTTAAGGCTTATCAAAACCTTGCATTTGATATCTGTCAGCAGGTCTGAGTGAGGGTCATCAATGTTGTGTGCCTCAATAAAGGCATCCCGCTTTTCAGCCATTGAATCCATTTTTTTTACGAGCGGCTCATGAAATTTTCTGAACGATTCAGATTGCTCCGAAATGGAAAAATTTGAATCAAATTCTTTACAGCGCCGGTTATTGATACGGTAAAGATCTCCGATTTTTTCAACCCGGGACAATGCCCACGGTTCCAGATCCGGATACTTTCTGGCAGCATCGAGAAAATCACGGCGAACGTGTGCCCAGCAAAAAGCCAGAATGATAAAAGGCAGTTGCCTTGCCAATGATTTATAAGCACTGTATCGGTCACAGATAACAATGATTTTTTGTTTCTGTATGTTTTTAAAATATTCCATGGGCACGTCTGCACCACGGCCTGGTGCAATCTGGAAATACACAACAGATGCGGAACGACTGACCCATAACCACCAGCGGTTGCCCGTTTTTCCTGTAACAGTCTCAAAAACCTTCCAACTGCTTTCATCATTATGAAATCTATCTTCTGTCATTTGATGACTGTAGAGTGCGTCGTAAACAGGTTGGAACACCTCTTTGAGCCTCTTTAAACCTCCTGCGATAGTTCCAGGAGAAATGGGTAAACCCAGCTCTGCATACTGATTGACAAGACGATTGGTTGACTGGCAGTAGTGAAATTTTGTTAACAGGACGGCTTCCCAGATCGAAATTCCGTATGGACTTTTCGGCATAATCTTGGGGGGCATGGGTGCTGTAATTGTATTGGGCACCCCCTTGCACGAACAGCCTTTCTTCATATGATGACGTATAATTTTTCGCGTATAGGCTTTGACTTTAACTTCAAAAATTTCTGTTGTCTTGCTTTCATCGGATATATACGGCTTGCCGCAATTAGGGCATATCTGATCTTCCGGGAATTTGATTTCTTCTTCTTTTTGGGGAAGCTGGGGACGTTCTGTTCGTCCATGCCCCTTGCTGCCGGGTTGCTGACCACGTGGGCGCTTAGAACTCGATGTTTTAGATTTTGCTCCATCTTTACTGGAACTCTTTTTTTCGCTTTTTTTTCCAAATACACGGTTTTTCAGATCCCGGATTTGACCTTTCAGCTTACTTACTTTTTGCTTCAGTTCTTTTTCACGCTCTATGGCTTTGCTATGCATGGTCTGCCAATAACCCACCTCGCATTTTAATCCCAGATACTCTTTTTCTGAAATGAGAATCTGCGCAGATCTTTCACCGGGCAGTTCAATGATTTGACCGATGGTGTCTGGAGATGAATGAAATGGCAGTACTTTTTGAGAAGAAGCGTTCATGCCTCTTCTTTTATCATTTTTTTGGGCTCGTGTCCCGCTCTTTTTTTAAAAACTTGAAAAGTAAGCAGAGTATTTGCTATTAATTATTAAACCGAATATTTACGTTGATAGTATAGGGAGTTTCATTTTCGGCTATTTTAAAACCACGAAAAAAACGAATCACACGGAAAAATTAAATATTAGAGACTTTCCCCCTTTTCTGTGTGACACATCCTGATACCCAGTTTGATGCAAGTATCTGGATATATAACCCATATGCCCCTTATTACAGGGAGAATCTATGAGCCCAGTTCATTCCAGCTCGACACCCCTCTTTGATGTGATTATTGTAGGTGCAGGACCGGCCGGCCTGTTTGCCGCTTTTTATTTGTGTGAGCATTCGGATTTGAAGGTTTTGGTGATCGAACAGGGGCGTGAGCCCAATCTGCGAAAATGTCCGATCAATGATAAACATGAATGTGCACGATGCCGTCCGTGCCATATTCTGTCCGGTGTGGGCGGGGCCGGCCTGTTTTCAGACGGTAAACTTAATTATATCGCCAAGCTGGGC
>JAFCZU010000326.1 GCA_019314185.1 Deltaproteobacteria bacterium
GAGAATTTTTTGTAAAAAGCAGGGTTTTCACCCCATTTTTCACTGATGCTTTTTGACATTCTTGTTCTGATTGCATCGGCTTTTGCTCTTTTTGAACCAAGGCGTTCAAGTTCTTTCTCAAAATTTGTTTTATCAAGAATATCCACAGGATTAGTAATCCTAATTATATCTTCAGCAGAAATGTAATTGTCCATCAATTTTTGCATATGCGCTTCGTATTCTTTGTGGTCAATGCTATCAGAATATCTTAATTTAACCGCTTTTCTTAGTTCTTGGAAAAACTTTAAATCTTTCTTATATTTATTTAGTTCATCTTTGCTTAATGCATTATACACTTGTTCTGATTCAAGTGCAATTGACAAATACCTGCCAAAGTGGCTAAGTATATTGTAGAAATCATCTCTAATTTCATCATTTGTCAATAGAACCTCATATTCCTCAACATCCCTCTTGTTTTTCACAGGAATGAAAATATTGATGAGGTCTGTATAATATTGCCTCAAAGAGCCGATTATGCTGATTACATCATATAAAGAACCTTTTAAGTCGTCAGGATCAAAGTTTTCCAAACCCGCTCCCGAATACATATCCAATGCTTCATCAAGGTTCTCCAACAAACCTCTGTAATCAACAATAAATCCAAAATCCTTGCCTTCATACAGTCTGTTCACACGGGCAATTGCTTGAAGAAGTGTGTGTTCCTTCATAGGTTTGTCCACATACAATACCGTTGCACACGGGGCATCAAAGCCAGTCAATAGCATATCAACAACAATTAAGAAGTCAATTTCATCACCATTGACAAATTCATCTTTAATTGTATCTACATATTTATCTGAATCGCCGTATCTTTCCATCATCTTGTCCCAGAATATTTTGACAAGATCCTTTGATTTCTGGTCAACAGCTTCATACCCATCCCGATCATCAGATGGGGAGATTACAACTCTGCAATTGATGTCGTCCAGTTCTTCAAATGCTTCAAGATAGCGGATTGCTTCTATTTTGCTGCTTGTTGCAAGCATTGCCTTAAAATTAGCACTTTTTGTTTTGTAATTGTCAACATAATGCTGATCAATATCAAATGCGATCAGTTTTATTCTTTGATCTGATGAAGCAATTTTCTCAAATCTGCTCCATTTCTGTTTTACTTCTTCTTTTTGTTTATCGTTCAGATTCCTTGTGATCATGTCGAGTCTATGGTCAATCGCATTTTGATTGACTGTCTGCTCAACCATTTTACCTTCATAGAGGAGAGGCACAATTGTCTTGTCCCTTACACCATCAACGATCGTATATTTATGGATCAGCTTGCCAAATCTGATCATTGTGTTCTTTTCTTTTTTCATCAAAGGTGTGCCTGTAAATCCCAGATAGCAGGCATTCGGGAAAACATTCTTCATTTTGATGTTGAGTTCCCCGTATTGTGTCCTGTGTGACTCATCGACCAGAACAAATATGTCCCTTGAAGTCGCAGCTTTCGTCTTTTTAGATGCAGTATCAAACTTATGGACAAGGGTTGTGATCACATCAGCATTGTTGTCTGCGATTAGCCTGATGAGGTGGTTGCCAGACGTTGCCCTGCTGGCTTTTAATCTTGTGTGGTTGAAAGTATCGCGGATTTGCTTATCCAAATTTTTCCGGTCAGTAACCACGACTACTCTTGGGCGTTCCACAGGCAGTTCTGATAAGATATATTTTGCCAGCATCACCATTGTTATTGATTTGCCCGACCCCTGGGTATGCCAGATAACACCGGATTGGCGATTTCCGTCTTCGTCGTTTGTGTTGATGGTCTTGATTATCTCTTTTACAGCGAAAAACTGCTGGTAGCGAGCAATTTTTTTCTTATCCTTGTCATAAACAACAAAATATTTTGTGATGTCCAGGAGCCGCTCAGGGTGGAACAGAGAAACAATATTCTCATCCTGCACAGTTATTTTCCTGTCCTTGATAACTTCGCTTAAAATGTTTTGGTGCCATTTCTCATCTTCTTCTTTCCATATTGACCAGAATTTTGCAGGTGTTGAAGTTGTGGCGTATTTTGTCTCGTTCTTGTTTGTCGCCATCACGATCTGGATAAACTTGAAAAATTGCGGTATGTAATCTTTGCCCTGGTTTCTTATCATCTGCGATATTCCCTGTTTTATGGAAATTGATGATTTCTTGCACTCGATTACTGCAAAGGGGATTCCATTGACAAATAAAACAATATCGGGTCTGGCGTGGTCTTTTGCATTTTCTCTTTCAACAGAGAATTCCTCAACAACATGAAAAACATTGTTTTCGGGATTTTCCCAGTCAATGAATTTGATTGTAAATGACCTTTTTGCGCCATCAGAAAGAGTCTCCTCATATGAGCGACCAAGCATCAGGGAATCGTAAATTTTCTCATTGGTTTTAACCAAACCATTAGTCAGCCCTTCATCAATATCCTTGATTGCCTGCTCAATGTTTTTGTTGCTGAACTTGAGTTCTTCGCCTTTGTATTCGAAAGAGTTGAGTTTTTCAAGCTGTTTTTTCAGTATTGGGATTAAAAGTACATTGTACAAGTTGCCCCTCATGGCTTCCGCATCTTTTGGAGCGATTATTTCATAGCCCAGATTATTCAATACTTCCATTGCAGGTTTCTGGGAAATGTTTAGTTCGTTGTAGTCAGAGGGTTTTGCCATTTTAATCTACCTCCACTCTTACGATGCCTGTAAGAAGCAACTGCATAAGACCTCTTTTTTGTTCTTTGAGCTGATATAATTCGTTTTCTAAATTTTGAATATACTGATTGAAAATTTTCGAAAAATGTGCGATTTTTCTTTGCTCTTCTAAAGAAGGCATTTTAACATGTTCTTTTGAATAATCTTTGTAATAAATATGCGGGATGGCATTTCCAGTAATATATTTTTTGTAGTTAATATTTTTCATCAAAAGATATACGAATCCAATGTCACTTTTTTCATTTGCTTTAATTGTTGTTAAAGTCCCGATTGCAGATGTTTTTTTCTTATATAAATAGACCCTTCCAACCCCAGAACCATCTTTAATAATAGCAACATATTCCTCATCATTATCAAAGGTGTCATCATAACCAGCTATTCCTGAAGCACCATACACAGGATATAAACCAGTTTCATTCAAATCTCCTGCTGATCGCATAGATGGTTTTTGAATTGTAAAATCTTTTATTCTCATTTCAGACCATTCATTATTAAATGAAAAAAATCGAACATCTCCAGTTATAAGTAATTTCTCAGCCTCTTTTTTCAACTTTTTATTCTCTTCAATGAGTTTTTCTTTAAGCTCGATTGCCTTGTCCCAAGTTGAAAGGATTTCTGCGATTTTTTGTTGTTCGGAGAGATGAGGGAGCGGAAACTGAATAGTTTTGATTGATTTCCCATCAATATTTGGAAAAGTTGAGCCTGTTGTCAATGTCAAAATGCTTTTAATTGCTGATTCCACCAGAAAAGTGATGAATAACATATCTGCACCAGATTTTGCTCGTATAGCTGCGACCCCGCGCCCAATGCAATATTCTTCGTCGGAGATATTCATTCTGCCTGTAGAACTTCCTCTTACGCATAATAATATATCACCTTTCTTGCAGAACTTCGTAGGCTGTGAAGTCCATTGAATCTTGATCGGGTATTTTTCAGTGAACTCTGTTGGTCCATTTATTAAGGGCGCACCTGTGCCACTATGGTTATAAGATGTGCCAATAGGTGACTGCCCCATTACTACTTCTGCAGCATCCCCCAACTTCTTCATCTCCCACTCCTCAGGAATTATCCCCACCTTCGTCTTTCTATACCCCTCAGGAACTTCACCTCTTCTGATTTTCTCCACCCGCTCCTTAATCTCCTGTTTCATTCCCCTTCGCCCCCCAACAATTTCCCCTTATGCTTTTTTTCAATCTCTTTTATGCTTTTATCAGGCATCTCTAAATCTTCCGGCATTGTTCCGCCAATCTCTTCTATAGTCTGCCTTACTTTTTTCCCTACATCATGATGGGTCTTGTTGGCGTTCTCTTTTCCCCTGATATTTTCGCGCCTTAATTTATCATCAGTCTGGGTTGCCCTGAACAAATTGGCTGCAAGCTCTGTGCTTCCCATATGATCCAGGTTCTTTTATGTATGTCCTTAACCCCAAGCCCCTTGTATAATCCCTGATACCCTTTATTTTGAAATATTGCATAGTCTTTAGGAGTCTCAACGCCCGACATCTGCGCAGATTCTGCAAGGGATTTATTATGGCTTCTCAATTCATTTCGAATAGCAAACCGTTTTTCGTCTTCCATAAACGCCTCATCATTTTCGCGCTCCCTTGTCTTTACCGCAAAATATGTCTGACCCAAAGCAATTATTTCTTTTCTGGGGTCTCCGTTCTGAACAATAAGATAACATGCATAACGCGATAACATAATGTCATCAATCTCTCTTTTTGCTTCA
>JAFCZU010000327.1 GCA_019314185.1 Deltaproteobacteria bacterium
GGTACCTTGTGCTTGAAGCAATAATTTACTCCCAATTTATCAAAATTGCTGCCCAAGAATATCCGACTCCAAACCCGACGAGCATCACTATATGGCCAGATTTCACACCTCCATCATTCAAAGCTTCCTTTAAGGCAATCGGTATCGTTGAAGAAACAGTGTTTCCGAACTTTTGGTATGCCACATAAAACTTCTCTTGAGGAATTTTAATCTTCTTTTTTAAGTCTTCAAGTATGAATTTATTGGCTTGATGGAATACAAAGAAATCAAGATCTTCCATGCATTTTCCAGCTTTAGACAATAGGCTTTTGACTGCTTCGGGTACGATGCGGAGAGCAAAAGTATATATCGCTGGTCCATTCATATAAAGGTAGTCCCCCGAGTGCACATTATCATGTCCATCTTCAATAGCATTGGCCGATTGGCAGGTCTTCGGTGACCGCAACCCACCATTGGGCACAATTAGATTTTTTGCACCTTTTCCGTCTGTTCCGTAAACGAATGGCCCAATTGAGGGAGTAGCACTACTGTCGGCACTTTCCATGGCCTGAATCAATGTTGCAGCAGCGGCATCGCCAAATAAGGGACGAACGGTCCTGTCACCGGGATGAATAAATTTAGTGTAGGTCTCATCCGAATATACATTAAACATAATTTACAGGATTCGATGGATTTTTTCCTTTCTCACTTTCCTGGCTTAGGCCGGTAAGAAATCGAAATGGTCATAGCGATTGCACTATTCTTGGAGAACAATCACCGGATAACACGCAGTGAGGCCCAATGATACGGCACACGCCGCCCAAGAGAGGCCAACTCCGAATCCAGCCAGAACCGCCTTTATTGACTCCCCCCGTATAGCTGAGGACAGATTTTCGCATATGGTCACAGGTATGGACGCAGAACTTTGGTTTTGGTCACAGGTATGGACGCAGAACTTTGGTTTCCGTATTTTTCAAAAACATTGTAAGGTGCCTTCTCAATAGGCACCTTAAGCTTTCTTGCGATGTTCTTTACGATAAAATTGTTAGCCTGATGCAATATGAAATAATCAATTTCTTCTTTGGCCCAATGAGATGCACTTAAGACTTCTTCAATTAACGTGGGAACCTCTCTGATTGAAAAGTTAAATATTTCTGCTCCATTCATATAGAGGTGCTCTTCACTTCTTATATTGCCTTGTTCTCTTCCCGTCATTTGTCCAGTCTTCTTGGAAGGTCTATTTCTAAATGCACCCGCAGGAATAATGAGGTGTTTGTAACCATTTCCGTCCGAATGCAAACAAAAAGTAATTGTTTGATCTTCTGAGCCATTTTCTATGATGGTAGCAGATCCTGCATCTCCAAACAAAGGGGCAACCGCACGGTCATACGACGACACACAACGGCTGATTGTATCTCCTGCAAGCATCAAGACCCTTTTGCAACTCCCGGAGGAAATCATCATTGATGAGAGCCACAACCCATAGACGTAACCGGAGCACCCGAGGTTAATATCAAACGCGGCACAATTTTTTGATAGGCCCAGCCGTCCATGGAGGACGCAGCCAGTCGCGGGCTGGAAATAGTCCGGCGTCTGGGTAACCATGATGAGACAATCAATAATCGATGAATCATAGCCCAATTCTGAAAACAGAAATTTAGCAGCATGCTCGCACAGATCAGAAGCACATTCATCTTTCAGAGTGATATGCCTCTTGTTGATCCCTATATCTCTCTTTAACTGCTTTATTCGAGAAGGGGATACACCGGAAAGGCATGCTTCCTCTTCAATGCGTTTAACACCACACGGAACAACCGAAGCTATTCCGGATATGCGTACGCCTTTTAATCGACTTTGGGCCATGTAACCTCCTAAAGGAATTTAGGAATTTAGGGATTTAGGGATTTAGGGATTCGAAGGCGCCCTGCTTGTTGGACTATCATTCCCTATTTTGCTTTGGACGTCAATTTGGATTTATAGCTTCTGAAATATTTTCTGAAGCCCTTGATCTGTTTTCTGGTTTCAGCAGTGGAACCATCGTCAAAGCCTTCCGCAATATTGTCCATTACAGACCCGGACGCTCTCCAAATCTGATCCCGCAAACTAAAGTCGCTTTTGATCTTGCTATGATTGATCAAATCAAAGACAGCTCGACACAACTCCCTTGCCTTGTTCCAACATAGCAATTCCTCAAATCTCTTGTAATTCACAATCCCTCAATTCCTCAATTTTAGCGTTACCTCACTTTCTTAAATCGTCCCGTGTATTGCACTTCATCGGCGATTTCGATTTTTACTGGTATTTTGTAGTTTTCAAGTCTATCTTTACAGAAGTTCCGCACCCTCTTTTTTAGCATCGAACGCTCTTCTGGTTTATCTAAGACGATCTTGGCAGCTACAAAATTGCCGGTTATAGGATTTTTCTCACCTCGCACAGTAGCATCTTTAACATTTTCCATTTCCATCAGAACACTTTCAACTTCAGCCGGGTAAACTTTTTGCCCACCTACGTTGATGATGTCGGTTTGCCTGCCAACTATCCGGAGGTACTCACCATCTACCTCTACCATGTCTTGAGTATTCATCCACCCATCTTCGTCAAACGGACTGGGTCTATTAAGATAGCCCATCATCGCCGATTGTGCTCGAATCCAGAGAATGCCATCGACTACCTTGGTTTCGAATCCTTCGCCTCCCACTTTCACCCAAAGAGAGCCGGAGTCTTTGGACTTTGACTGCAGAATACCCAACTCCGAAAGGCCGTATGTTTGCAGTAGCCGTATGTTTGGGAAAAGCTCGTGTAATCGTTTCAGAGTGCTTTCCACCATTAACTCCGTTCCATAAGAGATCACCTTAAGTGATGATAGATTGAATTGGCGATAAGCCTCTGATATAAGAAGTAAATTCAAGAAAGTGGGCGACGTAGGCAGGAGTTCCACCTTGTGTTTCTCGATAGCATGGCAGACAATTTCGGGATTACGGCTGCGGACCGATATAACCGTCCCACCGTTCGATAGCGTGTAGAAAAGCGTGTTAATGCCCCCGATGTGATCAAAAAGCAAAAAAGTGAGAGATCGTAGTTTCTTACGAGTTACTCTAAATTTCTCTAAAAGAGGGCTAAAGTTGTGAAGCGCGGCTTTATTTTTTCCAGTAGAGCCTGATGAAAATAATACAAGCCCCGGTTTGGCTTTTTCGATAAGGGCAAGGATAAGTGGGTTTTGCACGGTTGTATTGCGCTGCTCAATTCGATACTTGTCCTGGCTGTCAAGATTGATTACCACCTGGACTTCTGCTGTCTCCATAAATTCCTCTCGATGGGTCATTATAGCGGCAGTAAGAGGGACAATGATATTGTTCTGGTTGATTAGAGCTATCAGTAAAGCACAAGCATTGGGAGAGTAATCGCCGTCTAAAGCAACAACCTGTCCCGGCAATACTCCTTCGGCACTAAGCTGCTGCTCACTCCAAAAATCCACCGCCTTCAGGATTTGAGCATATGAGAATGGCTGATCACGCCAGACAATAGCTGGCTCATCTTTCCACTGGGCCATTCTTTCGAGCAACCATTCAATTTCCATCAGACTCCTCCCAGATAAATTATTTGGCCTGTAACGGCCTCACTTTCAGGTCGTACAAAAAAATCGATTACATTTGCGACATCCTCGAATCGCCCCAATCTCTTGATGGCTAAGCTGTTGACAAGTCGCTCAATCTTCTCAGGAGGGACACCGCGAATAAGGTCTGTTTCGATAGGCGTTGGTCCCACTATGTTGCACGTGATCCCAAATCCAGCGAGCTCGCGAGCTATGACTTGGGTGAAGGAGACCACTGCGCTCTTGGAAGCAGCATAGATCGCCTCTCCCTCTAAGTGCATCGGCACCGCAATGGTACTAAAGTTAACTATCCGGCCGTACTGGCGCTTTTTCATAAGCTTGGCACTTTCGCGGCAAATAAGGAAGGTGCCATACAGGTTGGTCTCGATGATTTTCTTTGCTGTTGCACCTGGCATCAACAAAAAGTGGTTCATCGAGGCAATGCCAGCATTATTAATGGCAATGTCGAGGCAGCCGTGGCGTTTCCTGATGGAAGAGAACATCGCTTTGATCTGGGTCTCGTCTGTAACGTCGGCAATGTGATGGTTGTAATCCGGGAATCCCCAGTCAATGGGTTTTCGACTACAGCCTTCAACGAGAGCACCGTTGTTAATAAAATGCTCAACCAGAAAGCGCCCGATACCCTTACGAGTGCCGGTTATCAGTACAACCTCACGATCCTTCATTCTGTTTTTTCCTCTTGCATCAGCGTGTTGATATACTGTGCCAATGACGAAACGGTTCGGAACGGAGTTTTTTTCTGGGACATGGCGCGTTCATCGGCTAAGATCAGGGAGACGCCAAATTCGTCTTCGAGCTTTTCCTCAAGATCGGTAATGAGCGTTACAAGACCCATTGAGTCCAGAAGTCCTCCCGGGCCGAAAATTACACTGCCTTGGTCTAATTCACAACTGACATTGTTATTAGAAAACTCCGTTATTTCCTTGAGGCTTTTAAGGATGATGTCAAGAATACTTTCTTCTATCATGTGTCGTCTCCTCTAAGTAGCAACCTTTAACCTTTTTTTCTTTCTACGAAGTCACAAATGCTATTGACGCTTGAAAAAGTTTCAGGATTCAATTCCTCTTCCAAAGGTATAATTCCGAATGTTTCGTCAAGAAATGCAAGCAGTTTCAGAACACCCAAAGAATCAATAATTCCTGCATCGAGGAGTGACTGGTCGTCGCGCACACCCTCATGAAATCCATTATCACTTAACTCTTGAATAAAAAATTCTCTAATAACTTTTTTGGTCTCCATTTTTCAATCCTTAAATGGCTAATATAGCAACGGGTTCCCTGAGACCCATACGTTCGAGTATTGTTTTTTGGGTCTCATCTAAGAGAATCGCTTGATAAGATACGTTTAAGG
>JAFCZU010000328.1 GCA_019314185.1 Deltaproteobacteria bacterium
GTATTTGTTTAGCTCAATCGCAACTATTTCCTGAGTAATTGCTCCAGATCATCGAATCCGTTCTTCTCCTGCAACTTTCATGCCGCCAATGAAAATTCGATGCGTGAGATGGATTATAACATGGCTTTAGTGCTGTTGCCCGCCCCCCATTCATTCATCCCCTATCCTGCCACCCTCCTGAAGCACTTGAACATCTGCCCGGACATGCTTCTGCTGACCTGGTGTGGGTGTAACTATTCAACTGACTCTGCCACCGCGTAGATTCGTGTGAAGATTGATCATCGTTAGTCCTGTTATGCTCGATGAGCAGTATTTTGAACAAGATGAAACAGGTGGTAAGGATGGAACAAGGGGCATACAATAATAATAGGAATATTTAAAATCTTTTAGTTTAGAGCGGTTTGAAAGCCATTTAGTATGATATCTGATTATGGGAAGTCAACGACCCCAGACTCCGCTTCGTTCATGTCCGTGGCATCGAAAAGGTGCATCGGGGAATTGAAGGAAAATAAGGCACGATAATGAGATAAACAGACTATGTTTTATGCATGTTGTTTTATTGCGTAATTTTTCAAGGAAATTTAGTTTTACACCAGCATTGACAGTTTTCAACCATCTCAACTTTTGATATAATCTTATGTGAAACCCTCTGCATGACGGTTTTCGTAATCATCCCAATCTAACTACTGTTGCCTCACCGACGTTGCTGTATCGGTCTGGTACACAAGTGAGGATGATGATTTGGCATTCTCGACCTGCCTTCGCAAGAACGGCTCCCATCAATTTAAGCCGCTCTGGGTCTGTATATCCTAAAGCATCATCTAAAATGAGGGGAGCACCCCCCTCTTTTGAAACGGTCATCGCACAGGCCAAACGAGATATCAAAGAGATTTGTTCTTTAGTGCCCCCACTCAAGGACTCAAATGGGACATTGTAACCATCCATCGTTCGACTAGCAACTTCTAAATTCTCAGTTACCTCGACCTCAAAGGAGTTATTGAATACAAGACGTCCGAGCTTTTCGATTTTCTCTTTGAGAGGAGCCACATAGGCAAGACGTACCTTATCACGTTCATCTTTCATGGTTTCGTAAAGCAACTTGGCCGCCGAACCTCTCTGGATCATCGCTGCGTTTTCTTGCTGTATGTGATCGAGATGACTCTGGGTTGCATGAAGCTTCTCATACAAGCCCTCTTCACCGAAGACCTTGAGGCGAGTTTGTACTTCCGTATTTTCTTTTTGTGCATCGTCACGCTTTTTCTCTACTGTTCGCAAAGAACCTTTCGCCGTTACCTCCAGAGTTCTTACTCGTTCAGGTTCCTTGCTGCTGAGATCTGTTTCGGCAGACTTGACGTTCTCCTCTTCTGTATGAACACTTTTGGTGAAGTTCGAAAGCTCTGATTCGAGGTCGTCATCAGGAGTGGTCTTCTGGGACCGGGCAAGCTCGTTTTCAACACGCTTTAATTCGTCAGCCTTGAGGTCAAGTTTCACCCTCACTTTCTGGTGTTGTTCACTCACCCCATCGCGCACCTTGCGGGCCGCATCCAGTTCCGTTCTGGCTTCCCCCCATGCATTTTCGGCCATTTCAACCCCAACCTCTGCACTTCGTAGTTCCTTCTCTGCAGATTCCAGGTTTGGAGAAAGATTGGGTTCCAGTACTCGGTCAGTGGGATAAGCGGGAACACTTTTTCCCAACCCTATGACTTTTCTTTCCAGTTCTTCATATGTGAGGTCGCGAAGGTTTTCTGTCTCGATTTCCTTTTGTCTCACTATAGACTGCTGCGCTTCTCGTCGCACATCAAAGGATTGACTCGCCTCGTCTGCATTGTTCACTCCGGCATCATTGCATGCGGCATCAAGCTTCTGTTTTGCGTCTTCGACCTTTTTTAAAAGATTAGATGAACTGGAACCGGCTGTCAACTCCATTTGCAAAGATCCAGGAATCGTCACGCGAACCCGATCAGACACGGATAGGCTGCGTTCCTCGTCTTTTGCAATAGTGGTTTGTTCATCATCAATCTGGAAGTCGAGATTGGTCAGCCCTCGTAGAAGAACATTCGGTGCACCTATCTCCAACTTCGCCTGAGTTGTAATTAGCGAACTCTCAGCCTTCATTATTGCTTTCAGAGTTTCTTTGTCTACACTGTTTTTCGCCAGTAATTCTTCAGCCCGGGCTGCCTCTTCCCAGGCACGATCTATGCGGGCTTTACGTTCCTTCAGTTGTTCCAAATGCAGTTTATTGTTGAAGTAGTCAAAATCCGCACGACGCAGATTAAGAAGTGATTCCCCCTCTTTGCGTTGCGCTTCGGCTGCGGTCGAATCCGATTGTGCCTTTTCCATATCAGTCTCCGCCTTCTTGACAGATGTAGTTGATGATTTGATGGATTCGACGAGGTCCGCGTGTGCTTTATGGGCTTTGGAGACCGTGTCGATAAGGTCTTGACGCACTTCCTTATCGCGCTTTGCGGCCTGTTCAGATTTTTGTGCAGACTCCAACTTAAGACTAGCAGTTGCAAGAACGGTTTCCAAGCTTTTGATTTCTTCAATGGATTCCGTGTATTCAGAAATATCTCTCTGGAGATTCTGCTCTTGTTTCTTCAATCGTTCCAGTTCTCCGCTAAGTTCTGCAGCGCGTCCTATATCCTTTTCTAAGTTCTGGATCTGTCCTTCTAGTGAGCTAACTTCAGTCTCTAATTCCACTTGGGATTTTTTTGCCTTCTGAAAGTCATTTTTTTCTTTGCCACTTTCTGTGAAATAACGCCTGTACTCCTCCCGAACCTTCTCGAATAGGCTTTCTTCCCGAATATCTGCTTGGTGTCCACCCGCAGCAACATCGAGTGCGGCCGACAATGATGATTGATTTGATAAATTGGCTTGCTGAACCGCTTCACCTTGCTGAATGCAGAGTGCTTTCCACAGGTCAATGTCAATGGTTTCGCGGAGAATCTCCTCGGCACGTTCATGAGCTTCACGCCCGGTATGGTTTTCCGATTTGGGACTTGTGATCGTAAGAGTAGTCTCAGGTTTATTGTGAAATCTCTTGAAGTATGTAAAGACGTAGGAACCGCTTTCCGCCTCCAGTTCAATCTCTGGACCTACGTCTCGCGTTACAGGCTTAATAGCTTTGACCTCACTGTGCTTGCTTGAGTCGAGATAATCGAAAAGAAGCCTTATTGCTTCGCCGAGGCTGGTTTTTCCAGTCTCATTCGGTCCCTCCACGATAGTTAAGCCATTGGATCCGAATCGCACCTCGGACTCATCAATTCCTCGGTAATTGGCCAGTCGGAGGCGGAGTAGTTTCATGTTTCCCTCCCTGCAAGCCTGACAAGTAGAGCAAGTGCATCGCGTGAAGTGATAGTATCGGGACCTGAATCTTCAATATTGGACCGCAACCGTTCAACGGTACGGCTGGCAAAGCCTGAAAAACCAAGGTCCATGAAATCGGCGTCTTCTGGAATTACAACGAGATTATTCATACGCGTTTCGACTGCGCCAAGAATCTCTTGAAAATGAGACAGAAGTTCTTCAAGCTCACTATGGAGTGATAGCGAGAGTGCACCGACAAAGCGCAATTTGACAACGGTTCGCTCTTTGTCTTCAAGGTTCTCAAACCAGTCTCGAAGCGCCTTGATGTCTTCCTTCGTATTGAGGTCTACCTGTTCACGCTCGATGAATTTCCATCTTCCGATATTCACCTCTTTCATGGTCACACCCAATTCATTGATTGTGGCGACTAAGGCAAAGCCAGGCTTCACTTCCTTATAGTCTGTTGGCTCAGGAGTGCCTGCATACCATACGCGGCCGCTATCCCCAACCTCAGTGAGAGAATGTCGATCTCCAAGAGCCAGGTATTGAATCTTGTTCTGTGATATCGCATTTTCGGCTGCATTAAGAGAAATAAGTGCTGGATCATCAGGATTTGGAGACAGTTTGTCCACCGTCCCATGGGCAACACAAACACGCAGAGTATAGACTACGGCTTCAAGTTGTTCAGTTGCCAAAGCAACTAAATCTTGCAGGGGGCGTTTCGATGCCCAGGGTATCCCTATAATCTCAATGCCTTCGTCAACGCGAATGGGAGTCGTCTCCTCAATCACATGGACATAAAAGACGTGCTGCTGTAGACGGATGCAGCGTTGAGCGGATCATGATTGCCGGGAAGCAAGTATACAGGAACAGGCACATCCTTCAAAGCCTCAAGGGCACGCAAGACGGTCTTTCGATCAACCAGGTTTGACTCGAACACATCCCCACATACCACCATAAACTGGCATTCTTCCTCTTCGGCAATGCACCCCAGTTCACGGATGGCATCGAATCGGGACTGGGTAAATCTCTCTTGAACTCCTTCTGAGAAAAAATGGCGGGTCATCCCCAATTGCCAGTCGCCTGTATGCAGGAAGCGAAAGCTCATTGTGTATTTCCCCTCCATACTTGTGTTCTTGATCATTGCACATTCCTCGTTGCAAAATCTATGCGCCATTTCTTGAGTGACTCCATATCCTGCTGCAACTCATCCGGAGCAGGCAACGCAACCGGGGACTCGCACGGTTGTGAATGTTCATACCGGGAATACTTTGTCATCATGTCATCAAAGAACTTACAGTCGGCGTCTGTGATCCGTGCAAGCTTGTCAATCTTACCCAAGGTATTCACCGCTCGCCGATAGCGCTGCACAACATCCGCCAAGAGATCGTGTTCAATAGTTTTCTCAAGAAGCTTTCTAAATTCAGAGCACAACGACTGCGCATATATGTCGTAAGTCTGTTGCCCCTTGTTCTCGTAGACATTTCGGGCCTCTTGTAATCGTTGATACAACAATATGTTATTCGCCTTCCTTGGACTTACAGCCCAGAGCTGGATTTCGCCCGGCTCCCCTGTACCCCAGGATTCCTGTTGGATGTAAATCACATGCGGTTCACAGCCCGCCTTCTTACCGTAGTCCTGAATTAGCCCAAGCAGCGAAAGGCGATGAGTAAAGACAATCACTTGGCGTTCTTTCGATAGATAGACCAGCCGCTGCACAACGGCTTCCTCAAAATCCTGGTCCAGCGAGGAGATCGGGTCGTCAAATACGAACGGGGCCGAGTTCTGTTTTTCCGCTACATCAGCAAGAAAGGCGGCAAGTGAGACAATCCTATGTTCACCTTCACTCAACACGTCTTCCGGTGAGCCATTACTGGTATCTCGCAATTGAAGACGATGAAGTACGCGTCCTTTGTTGACCCTTGTCTTGGCCAACTCAATTTTTATTCGATTCGCTCCCAGTTGTTTTAACTCACCGTCAAAGCGTTTAACAAATGCCTCTGTAATCAACTCCTCTGCAAGATCACCTTTCTTCCGTGACAATATTGTCGTGTCGGTCAGATTTTTTGCGGCCTGTAAGACATCAACCTGTTTGAGTCTGCTGATTTCGTCCTCAACAGATTTTCGCTGTTGTGAGAGCCATTTCCTTGCCTGTAATTCAAGCCGTATTGATACCAGATCAGCGCTGTTGTCCTTCTTTGCATCCTGTTCATATTTTTGAGCCGATTCATCGTAACCGGAGGATCGACTTCGTGCTTCATCTATCCATTCCTTGATTTGCGGTAAAGCATCCATGTCTTCAACTGTATCGACTTTGAGTAGCTGGTCCTTTCTGTTACGCAATGCTGTGTAGGCCTTTTCAAGGACAAAAGAATCTTCTGTCTGGTCTAGACCGGCTGCGTCCGCTTTAGTCCTAAAGTTTTCTACCGAAGGCAACTCTCCGACCCCCTCTATCGCATCATTAAATACTTTCTTTGCTGCTTTGGCCTCCTTCTGCATTTTACCTTTGACGAATTCTTCGAAGGATTGGATACGCTCTCTAGCCTCATTTGAAAGTGGCTGTTGACAAAGCACACAGCACGCAGCTTCTTCTGTGCTCGGGAATGCTATATCTTTGTAAGCCTGTTCCTGAGAGTATTTGCGGGCCTGTTCCCAGAGCAGTTTCCAAACATCAGAGCCAACTCCTTCCAGCGGAGCATCTATAAAAACCTGTTCGGCAGCAGCCTTGGCTGCATTCTGTTTTAAAAGGGAATTTTTTTTTGCAGCCAGGATCTGTCGACAGTTTTCATCTGAAAGTTTTTTAAGGAAATCTTCCGTATTATAAATTAGATTATCGACATGCTGCTTTTGCGTGCGAAGCTGTTTGGCCTTGTCGGCGGGAGCTTGTTCAGAAAGCCGTTTCTCCAGCTCCTCCAGTTCTTCATCGTCTTTACCTTTCCAAGCACAGCGTTTTGCGATGTCGTCTGCGGTAATGTCTTTCGAGAGTTCGCTATACCATCGTCCAGACACCGTAGAGGCATAATCAGAAGGAACCACAGGTTTCTTCGATACGAGCTTCGCTGATTTGCTGTCCATTATCTTGGACACTTTCCCACAAACAGCGATTAGACCAGAGAAAAACAACAACATCGGGGGTTCATAGGTAACTTCATTTTCGTTTGCTATATACACCTGACCACATAATGCATCAAAAATATCGATGCTGCACAGGTCCTCGATAATCCCAGAGTTAGTTTGCCATTGAAATTGTTTCACTAATCCGCCTTTTTCGTATGAAATGGAGCATTGTTGTGGAGACTGTTCTGACGAATAGATATTTGAGTGCAGCGTTTCTGGGTATCGCGCCCCGCACGCATGTTTGAGAATTCGCACATAGCCGGATTTACCAGACCCGTTTTGGCCGTATACAACCACAAGATTACTTTTTCCAAAATTGAGCGGATTCTTTGGTGCAAGCGCGTTAATATTTTGTACATCGCCAATCGAGCAAAGGTGAAGGGAATCAGTGGTATCCGCTCTGAAGACGTCGCTGGAGAATGTGTATTCAAGATCTTCGGCAGCGTCAACCACTTCTTTGAGGCACAGTTCTGCAAGATCAATCACGTCTTTATCATCAAGGTGGCCCTTCTCCAGCAGTTCCCTGGCTGTTCTCTGAAGCCACTTGGGACGTTTTCTGAACCAAGCACTAAGATTGTTGATGCTCATTTGCTACCTTCCTTCTTGGCTGGCTTTCTTCACACAGTGTCACCAAAACACCAAATCACATTTGTTTTTCATTTTCAAAAAATCCTAATTGACTTAACTATAATAATAGATCATATGAACATATATATAAATTTAATGTTTATAAAAAATTATCATATACAGAGCTGTAGAAGTGAACCTACGACAGTGTCGTTCCGGACAGAGGGCCCTACCTGCAGTACCTGTAGGTCATTTGAGTTGTAGTTCCTTCGAGGGTATTTTTGGGCAACGCACCCAAAAGGTAAAATAAGAATTCTTTAATTTCTTGTTGTTGCGAGTCTTCCGATGCAGAGATGCATCAATTGCCCGGGATGAGGAACGAAAGTTGGGTACAATCCTGCAAAGGTACAAAACCGGCAATGAAAAAGTAACGGATATTCTATCAGATCAAACCATTCCTCGGTTTGTAGTCTCCCATTTTTACAGCATTTAGGCTGTGCCAAAAATGCCCTCAGTATACCTATGCGTATCGGTTGAATGGATATCGCTCTTGACGACTTCGTTGTGCAGCAGTCCGTCAAACACATACGCAGCCTCCCGCTCCAATGAACTAAAAACGGTTGAGAAGAATAACCGGAAACTTTCATCAATAAAACTTTTTACCGTAACACCCTTTCCTTTTTCTTATTGCCGGTTTTGTACCTTTGTAGGATTGTACCCAGTTCTGCAGTTTGCAGGGATCTACCGGCTTTGCATCAACTCTCCTTATCAGGTAGATATCCAGATTCATGTAGGATATCTATAGAATTGTATGGGTCAGGGTGGGGATTTTTACACCGCCGTTGACAGTAAGTCAACAATAGTTGTCATGCAGACTTTGAAACGTTCTAAGTCATCGAGGTTTGAATTACAAATGGGGATTAAGAGTAGGTTTTCATCAATCCTACTTTCTGCTTCCCTGTTT
>JAFCZU010000049.1 GCA_019314185.1 Deltaproteobacteria bacterium
CAAGCCCTTCTGAACCCTCTTCTTCATAAGGCTCCCCGATATGTTTTTTGAATTCCCGCAAAAAAGCCCTGCCATATTCATCCTGAATATGTTCCGGAATGTAATTTTTTTCAGCAAGCCGTTTAAGGAGTTCAGCCTGGATTTCAGGTTCCGGTTTTTCGGCAAAATCTTTTGCCACACCTTCTAAACTATTTTTCAGACCAATAATGCCGATAGTGTGTTTACCAACCTTGATTTGCCTGATATCGTTTTGCGGCATAGCTTAAACCTCTGTTATCCGGCAATCATGCCGAACAGCATCCCTGCGATTGTGGATAAGATTATGATAATCGAGCAAAAAACCGCCGTCTTTTTTACGCCCATGACGCTTCCTATTACCAGCATGTTCGGCAAAGATAATGCCGGACCGGCCAGCAGCAAAGCTAAAGCAGGTCCCTTGCCCATTCCTGCGCCAAGAAGACCCTGAAGAATTGGAACTTCTGTAAGGGTGGCGAAATACATCAGAGCTCCGGCAACCGAGGCAAATAAATTTGCCCAAATGGAGTTTCCGCCAAGAAGCGTCTGAATATAGTGTTCGGGAATAAGCGCGGAATGCCCTGGACGACCTAACATAAACCCGGCTACCAGAACTCCACCAGCAAGAAGTGGAAAAATCTGCTTCATAAATCCCCAGGTTGATTCAACCCAGCTTTTGCGTTCATCTTGAGTAAACCATGCTTTCAGCATCCAGACCACTGCAATCAAGAGAGCAACGGTAATATACCATTTGGCTGCAAAGATTGCAGGCCACAGGCCTGTTGAGCCTTCGGCAGGCCGCGCAAACGCCGCAAAAATCAGGATCAGCACCATCGTAAAGATATAAAGTGTATCTTGCAACAGCGTTCGCTGCCTGCCTTCTGCATCCGGAAGATAAACCTCCCCTTTGGTTCGCTCTGCATCATCCTTGCGAAAAATCAAAGCCATGAGCAAGCCTGTGATAATAGCAAAAGCCACCGCGCCAACAGCCCGTGCCAGCCCCATCTGCCAGCCAAGTATTTTTGCCGTAAGAGTAATGGCCAGCACATTTATGGCAGGGCCGGAATAAAGAAAGGCCGTAGCAGGGCCAATTCCAGCGCCTCGTGAATAAATACCTGCAAACAACGGCAAAACCGTACACGAACAAACAGCCAGGATAGAACCGGACACACTGGCAACAGAATAAGACAGGATCTTTTTTGCCCCTGCACCAAAATATTTCAATACCGAAGCCTGAGAAACAAATACCGATATAGCTCCAGCAATAAAAAACGCCGGTATCAGACATGTCAGAACATGTTTTCTTGCATATTCCTGAAGCATCATAAAAGCTTCAAAGCCTGATTGGCGAATGATGGCATGGCCCCATGGAATGTAGTAAATCGCTAAAAAAATCAAAACGATCCATATTAATTTTGTACGTTCTTTCATTGTATGTATCCTTTCACTGTTGTTCCAACCGTAAACCGACAACTGTAAACCGTAAACGGTTACCATTGTATTATTTCCCTGCCAATGTCTGTATGCATATATTGTTATATAGCAACAACCAAGAAATATTATCTGCACAACTCTTTACGATTTAAAAAAGGGATTTTTTCAACCAGAAGAGAAATTTCCGGATCATCCTCCAGCCAATGCTTGAGATTTCCCAGAATACTTGCCACATATGGACTGTTCGCTCCATCTGAAAGATAATAGTTGACCCACAAGCCTTCTTTACGATAATCGACCAGATCTGCTTCTTCCAACACTTTCAAATGCTTGGATACGTTTGGCTGGGATATTCCTAAAATTGCTCTCAGTTCACAGACACACATGATTTTATGCTGCAACATCTTTACAATTTTGACTCGATTCGGGTCTGAAAGCGCCTTCATGACCTTGATAAAAGATTTCATTAACAACTCCTATTATATTCCTTGTTAGTAATATACTAAGTTCTTCTATAAAAACTGTCAAGGATGAATATAAATTCAAATAATCGCTTGCAACTTTTTTTATAATCTTTATCATATTGTTATGAATCCTGTTAATATTATCGGTGAATATTATAAGCACGGTTCCAAGCTGTATGAAATTCTCGTAAAGCACAGTGAACATGTTGCAAAAAAGGCTCTTGACGCGGCTGAAAATGTGTCCCATCTGAATCCTGATCTCGATTTTATCAGGAACGCCGCCATGCTCCATGACATCGGCATTTTTCTTACAAATACACCAAAGCTGGGCTGTGCGGGCAGGCATCCTTATATCTGTCACGGGTATCTTGGACGTGAATTATTAGAAAAAAAAGGATTGCACAAACTTGCGCTTGTATGCGAACGACATGTCGGCGTTGGAATAACAATAGAAGATATAAGGCAATATAATCTCCCGATTCCTGAGCGTAACATGGAGCCGGTCTCAATAGAGGAACAGATTATATGCTATGCCGACAAGTTCTTTTCTAAAAACCATAATACGGCTTCAAAAGAAAAATCTGTTGAAGATATAAAGTTCGCTCTTGAGCAATATGGTCATAACAAAGCAGCAAAATTTCAGTCATGGGTTGATAAGTTTGAATAAAGGAGGCTTAGGTGCCGGAACTGTTTGAAACAACCAATATAAAGGGTATGATTATTAAAAATCGGTTTGTTCGGTCAGTCACCTGGGAGGAATGGCAAAAGATGATGGAACATGCACCAAAAGGCTGATCGATTTAATGTCCCAATTGACGAAAAGAGGTGTTGGTTGATTATTGCCGGTTATGCCTATATTCAGAAAACAGGAAAAGCAGGGCCATGGCAGCTTGCATATATGAAGACCGGCTTGTTCCCGGGCTGCGTGAAATGACCGATGCAGTGCATAATAATGACGGCAAAATCGTACTGCAACTGGCGTATGCAGGAATATATTGCGTAGTAGAAAAAAGACCGCGTGAAAAAAGCTGTAAAATCAACTTAGATGGCGTCATAAAAAGAGAGCTTTGTAAAGGTCTCGCCGCACCTGTCTGCCATTATTACAAATCTACCTGATTCTCTTGAAATATTCAATACTTTGTGTTGGTAATACAATTTGAATGGTATCGTTTTGAATCTTTCCTGTTACCACACCGCCTGCCCTGGTATGAAGTTTTAACTTGCTGCCTCTTGTATCCCATCTAAATGAAGCTTCATCATCGATAACTCTCCAAACACCCACACCGTTTTCCTTAAGTTCGATATATTTTTCAGGGTGTTCGGCAGATTGGTACATACCTAAATGCTTGTCACCGGTATCACATGAAAAAGCAAGTGCCATAATAAGACCCGAAAGAACAATCAAAAGGGTGTTTCTTACACATTTCAATCTAAATATCATGATTTCCGCCTTTCGAGAAGCAAAGCAGAAAGACCATCTCCTGTTCTCATTCTAAGGCCAAGCCTTCTCTTGCCAAAAAAGTAAACCTTATCAAACAAGAAAATTTGGACTATTAACATCAACCAGCCAATATCTCGAAAAACATCCCACCATGTAATTTGGCCGTCAACATTATCAAAACATCCGCAACCAATAGGCATGTTCCTATAAAGATTTATAAGTATAGCGATTGAAAACATACTAAGAAGTAATCCAACAATAGATGCCGCTGTCCGAGTCCTCAAGCCAAGAATCAAGAAGAAGCCGCAAAGCAACTCTATCCAAGGCAAAGCCACAGCTACAGCATTAATAGACCAGTAAGGAAGTATCTGGTAGGCGGCAATGGCTTCGCTAAACTCAGCTGGATAATGAATCTTATCCATACTGGCATAAATGAATATAATCCCTATGTATGTTCTTAACATAAGCGATAAATATCGGCTTTTGACTGTGCGCCTAACAAAGGACTGGATGTTTTTCATGGTTCCACAGGATATCCTGATTTTTCCCAATCGACTATCCCTCCATTTAAGAGCTTGGTATTTCTATACCCACGGAGAACAAGCTTTCTTGCCACCTGTTCATCATAAAGTCTGCTTATGTTTCTGCCGTAAAGAATAATTTCTTTGTTTTTATCTGTATTGCTTAATTCTATCATATAAATAATATCAAAAAGAGCCGGGGGAAAATTAATTGCATTTTTTATGTGTCGTTGTCTAAAAAAATTAGATGGTCGAGCATCTAAAAACAGGGGCTTCTCTTCAGTATATTTTACCATTGCCTCTGAGGTAGATATTGTGGGAATTGTTTCCCCTGACCAGACTTTAGGCATAAGTTTTATACTGTTTGGGTTTGACATATTAAATATAATACCAAACAGAATACTCAGCCCAAGAATAGCAATGAAGTCAAACCACGAAAAACCCGGCGCCCGGAATCGTCGTTCAGTCTTTTTATCAGGCTTTGAATCATATCGAACTAGCCACCCGGACACCTGTTTTAGCATTTTAAGTAAAACATCAGGATAGTTTCTAAAAATCCGGTCAAATTGATCTTTGGGAATTACAGCAAGGCGAGTCTCAGCCAGAGTTTCTACAGAAGCTGGCCTTGAATGCCCGGTCAACAGGGCTATTTCTCCGAAACTCTTTCCAACGCCTAAACGCACCAGTTCGGTCACTACACCTTTTTTGCCTTTTCGAAAAATCCTTACTTTCCCAGATTTAATGACAAAACAGCTTTCAGCATGGTCACCCTGACTAAAGATTACAGATTGGGCGGGGAAAACCTTGTCTTCAGCCACCTGGAACAGTTCAGTCATTACTTCTTCAGGTATATCAGAAAAAATTGGAGCTTCAGAAAGCCTGCTTTTTATCAAGTTTTTCCATTCCATCATTTACTTCCAGAAACTACATATTTTATGGATGGGCTGTAAATATGAACAGGCAGAGAAAAAATTCACTGCTGTTTGTAAAATTTTCTAATTTGGCTTAAAAAATCGTCTATGTCTTTAATTTCACCATAACAAGTATATAACACTTTGCCGCTATTTGACGCCAGAATAGTATATGGCGTTCTTGGTTCACCAAACTTTTTATGTATTTCAAATTTCGGATCAATAAAGAGTGGAAATGGAACCCGAAATTGCATCTTATAAGCAATAACTTCTTTCTGATTGTTGCCTATGCCTATGCCTATCATCTTAATATCCATGCTTAAATCAGGGTCTTGCTGAATGCACTTATAAATTTTGTTGGCTTTTGGTGCTTGCTTCTGACAAACAGTGCAATAAAGACTATATAATTCAATAATAACAAGTTTGGCAGGAATTTGGGATAGATTGCAATTTTTAATATCCTTAAACCCCAGATATTGCCTTGTCTTGGCAGAGTCCGACACATCTAATGTAAATTCAGGAAGTTTTATCCCGCAAACAATAGCTTCAGCCCCTGAAGCCTGATTAACGGAAAACCCGATTAATATACAGACCGTTATGCATAAACCATACACAAACTTGATTTGTTTCATACTACACCTCTCTGTACTATGGATATTACTCATCTATCGATTTGAAGTTACAAATGTTCGCATTATGAGCCAGCCATTGTTTGACGTTCTTATTTGCCCAAAATCCTGGATGATGTCAAGCAAATTCACTGAGAATTTCATTCAGGTAAACTTTGTCTGTTGCAAGATTAAACCAAAGTGTTATATATATATATATCTTGTCCCATCGGGATCTTTTGCTTTTCGTTTTTCAACTTTAACCAACAGGAACAGGTCACGATTTAATCAAAACCTTTTGTAACTATTCAGCCACAAAGGCGCTAAGACACGAAGATTATAATATAATTTTAATATCTTATATCTTATATATTGTATACGTCGTATCTATAACTTTTTTCTCTTTTTGATAACCCTTTAAAATTAAAGTCCTTTTATGCCTTTGTGACTTAGTGGCTGAATGGTTACAACCTTTTTTGCCTCAACTTTTGAACATTACCAAAAAATAATGCAAAAGATTGTCGGACAATTAATATATGCTTTGTTAATAATAGGTTCGACCATTGCTTTGCCGGGAATTTTATCAACCGGTCATTCTGAACCTGCTGACAGGATAATTGTTGAAAGTATAACCTCTGTTGCTTTTGACAAGATTATTGCGGACAGAGAAAACCGGTATTTGATTGTTTTTATGACATCATGGTGCGGCCCTTGCAGAAAAGAGTTGCCCCAATTAATCAATTTATACAATAAGTACAAGAACTGTGGCCTTAAAATAATCGGTATAAGTCTCGATTTTGACGGGCCAATGGCCATTCAGCCGATTATTGACAAATCACATGTTAATTTTCCTGTATATTGGATCAACGAAAAAGCAGCAAAAAAATATAATGTTTATGCTGTGCCGATGCTTTTATTGGTCAAGGAAGGCAGAATAGTTAAAAAATTTATCGGAACACAATCAGAAAAGTTCCTGGATAAAAAATTAGCAGATTTTCTGAGATAAAGAGATTTCTTTGACAGCTTAACATGATATTCAGGATTGATGGCATCTTAAAAAGTCAGAAATCGAGTTGTTCTTGTAAAGCTTGCCCCCGACCTGAGTCAGAACATTCGGTTACAGCGGGACTCAAATCGGCCATCTATTCCGAAGCATTCCGGCCACCTGTTCCAGATTAAATCGGTTACCTGATCGGATCGAAGCGACGGGATCTGTGGGGGTGTTCCCAAACTTACACCAGTTGTGCAAAGGTCTCAACATCGAGATGGTTCGCTAACATGCAGACTGCGTGAATAATCCGGGTTAGACAAACGGAATATTCATTTGACACGTCGATATTCCTGCTGCCGGCTTATAACAGTGCATGGTATAATTCTTTACCATTCGGTCAGCGCTAAATCGCCAGCCGAGAGTACACATGGCCCGCTTCATTCGACGGACCCAATCGTGGGGCAGGCCATATGCATCTTGTTTATAATATAATGGAATGATTTTTTCTTCGAGAGCTTTAAAGATAGCCTCTCTGTCATGGGCATCTCGTATGTCGTTGTTCTTGTTTCTGGAGCCT
This sequence comes from Deltaproteobacteria bacterium, assembly GCA_019314185.1. The sequence goes on from JAFCZU010000049.1 coordinate 6,963, forward strand.
CCGATGGCAAATCCATTGGTGCCGTCATATCCTTCAGACCACCACCCGTCGAGAACAGAAAGATTCAACCCTCCATTCAAGGCCACTTTCATCCCACTGGTACCGCAGGCCTCATACCCCTGTCTGGGGGTGTTCAGCCAGAGATCGACCCCTTGTACCAAGTGGCGGCATACATTAATGTCGTAATCTTCAATAAAGACTACTTTCCCGGCAACACGCGGTTTGATTGCGAATTGATACACTCGTTTGACGAGATCCTTCCCAATATTGTCTCTGGGATGCGCCTTCCCGGAAAAGATAATCTGAACCGCACGTTCCGGATCGGAAAGTATTTTCCAAAGCCTGTCGGGATCGTCCAACAAGAGGTTAGCTCTTTTATATCCCGCGAACCGTCGTGCAAAACCAATGGTCAACGCACGTGGATCCAAAACCGAATTTTTCGGGTGGGCACGGTGTGGAAGCCTTGGTAAGAATTCAAGTTGCCGGGTTTTGAGAAGAATGACCGTATTCCAGAGCTCTTCATCCGGTATGGAGTAGATATGGAGCCAGATCCCTTCCTCGCCGATGCGTTGTTCCCAATCCGGAGGAAAATACTGGTGAAAAAGCTGTTTCATGGATGGTGCTAACCAGCCTAATGCGTTGATTCCATTTGTAATGTGTCCGATAGGTACCTGCTGGGGAGAACGGTCGGGCCACAACTTAGACCACATCTGGCGGCTGACCTTACCATGAATGGAAGAAACAGCATTCGATTTGCTCGCTGTTTTGAGAGCAAGGGCTGTCATACAAAACGGCTCATTTCTATTTCCCGGATGAACCCTTCCGAGATCCATAAATTGTTCGTGCGTGAGACCGAGGGATTCACTGTATCGCCGGGCCATTCTTCCGATCAGGTCTGATGAAAAGCGGTCGTGGCCTGCAGGGACCGGCGTATGCGTAGTAAATACCGTGCGGGATCCTGCCTGTTTTTTAGCATCTTCAAAGGGGATACCGTGTTCTTCCATCAGATAGCGTGCATATTCGAGTGGAGCAAACGCGCAGTGTCCCTCATTTAGGTGGATAACCCCGGGCTTGATTCCAAGACGCAGCAGCAACTTCATTCCACCGATTCCCAAGATCATCTCCTGTGATAGCCGCACTGCTTCGTCGCCGCCGTAAAGCCGTCTGCCCAATTCTTGTATCCCTATTTTCCGAAACGCTTTTTCCATATCGAGAAAATAGAGCGGCACCCTTCCGAGATGAACAGTCCATGCACCTATCTGCACTGTGTCGCCCTGAATGGGAAGATCAATGGTCAGGGGTTGACCATCTTTGTCCTTAACACGAACAAGAGGAAGATCTTCGGGATCAAATAGTTCATAGTCTGCAATCTGGTCTCCTGTTCCAGCAATCCTTTGACGAAAATAGCCCTCACGATAGAAGAGGCTTACACCGACCATGGGGATTCCTAAATCAGAAGCGCTTTTCAAGTGATCTCCGGCTAACACCCCAAGTCCTCCGGAATAAAGAGGCAGGGATTCATGGATGCCTAATTCAGCACAAAAATAGGCAACAGGCCGTGCACGTAACGGTCCTGCATTCAAACACCCCCAGGTGGATGGGGCCTCCATATAGCGATTAAGGTCAGAAAAGACCTTGTGGAATTTGATACATAGTGATAGGTCGTTGCACAACTCTTTCAGACGTTCTTTGCCAAGTTGTTTGAGAAAAGCAATGGGTGAGTGCCTGCTTTTGCGCCAAAGCTTGGGATCAATGTTGCGCCATACATCAACGGCCTCCGGGTGCCAGGTCCACCAGAGATTACGGGCCAATTCCAACATCCTTTGTTCTAACTGTTCTCCTTCGTTCATCTGTTTAACCCTCAATCCTTAGTTTTCATCAAAAGCCACTGTTTTTCCCCTGCCTTTTCTGGTGGGATTTTCGGCACTGCCCACGATTTCTATCCATTGGAATTAAGTTATACTTAAACATAAGTATCAGAGTATAATCAGATGTCAAGACGTCAGTGCGTTGGTATCAACAACATCTGTTGCTATTACGAAACCAAAAGGACAATTGTTTAGACAATCATTTTAGCAATGTTTTTTTTGTGGCTTTTATACTACAGCAAATACTTGTTAGCAGCAGATGTAATCTTGTTGATACATTTCGTATCTGTCGCATTCTGGTAATGGGCATTGTTCTCTGCGAATCTTTGATTGGCATGATTTGCCCACTCACTGAATGGGAAAATTACTTTAGAGTAAGAGGGGGTAAGATCAGATATATGAAACAAGCTTTATGCAGGAATGGATTCACAAAATCATATTTTTTGATTTCAGTGAACTAACATTTGTGATCGTGTATACACTTTTTTTGCAGTCATTCTGTTAACCTTCTGGGTGATTCCTCTGGATTTGAAAAAATCTTAGGAACTCCCGGAAATAAATAAGCAACTCATCCTGATACGTCTTTATTACCTAAAAATTTATTGATGCGGGCAATATAGGTTTGGGTTTCCAGGGGTAACCTCTCCGGATGCCTTTCGACATTCCCCATTCCCCAATTATAAGCCGCCAGAGCAAGAGTAACATTACCATCATACCGGTCCAGCAAGCTTTTCAAATATCGGGTCCCCGCCATGACATTTTCAACAGGATTGTAGGAATTTTTGACACCCAGTTCTTTGGCTGTCTCCGGCATAAGCTGCATCAGGCCCATTGCTCCTTTAGACGAAGTGCTGTCAACATTAAAATCACTTTCAGCCTTTACCACCGCCTTTATTAAGTCCGGGTCAACATCATAAGTTTTTGAAGCATGCGCAATGATATTTTCAATTTCAGTTCGTGATGACGCTTTTTGCATTTCCGGTTGTATTTCCAAAAAGACCTGTTGGGATTTTGACACATGAAATTCCATTTGCCGACCTGCACTACAAATATTCATCCAGTCGAGCTTAAATTTATCCGAGGTACTATTTTTATCAAACTCAGAAAGTACGCTAAGCAAACACTCATTCATGCGCATCTGAATAATTTCATATAGTTTTTGCGCTTGATCCTGATTTAAAGGCAACGCCTTATGAGGATAACCGCTTACAGAATCAAGACTCTCGATGCTATTTTTCAACAGCTTGTCAAATGGGCCTAAACCTTTGTCTGTGCTCGGTCCTGCTTTATTTAAAGTTTGCTTTTGATGGTTCTGTACAGGTCGGCAAGCTCCTGAACTGATATTGATATGAAATGGTATTTTCATAACCTTAATTCCTTTTTACCGTATTTCATTTATAATCTATTCAAATTATTCAAATTTCATGCCAATTACGCCCAACAGATGCAACTTTTAAAAGGCTGCTAAAAAACCAAAGAAAAAAGGAGCATTCTGATCGACTTGAGAAAAATGAAGGCTGACTTATGCAGCAGCCTGAAAAGTCATAGACCTTTCCAATTTAACAATACAAAACCTCAGCAATAAGAGAATTGACTCTTTTTTCAATTTCGCCGCACACTTTAATCATAAAATCAATGGATTTGCCGGAAGGATCGGGTACTTCCCAGTTGCACATGTTAGCACCTGATATAAATGTGCATTCTTTGCCACAGCCCATGGTTATTATCATATCCGGCTTTTCGTCTGAAAGTGCGTACTCAATCGATTTTGGCTGACGAAACGCCATGTCTATCTTTTTTTTGCTCATTGCTTCAACCATGACAGGATTGATTCCATTTGCAGGGTTGCTGCCTCCACTTACAGCTTCAATTTTATCTCCTGCAAGGCGTTGGACGAAAGCAGCGGCAATCTGGCTGCGACAAGCATTTTCACGGCAGACAAACAGAATTTTTTTTCTGCTGAGAAGCGGTGCTAAAAGAATGTTTGCTGCTTCTTTTACCTCACTTAAAACAGCGGGGTGTTTTTCCATATCACCGGCATGTTCAATACCTCTGTATGTCAAGCTTCCCTCAAAGCTTGCCCCAACAGCATCAAAAAAGTATTTTGCTGTAAGGTTAATGCCGTCAAATAGATTTTTCCCTTTTGTGGCCCCAAGCGCAAGCAGAAACCCGCGTCTATATTTTTGCGCCGGATCGGTTAGCTTTAGTTTGTGTTTTCTTGACCAGAGTGCTTGGCACCTGTCGATGAGCGCTTTTAGCTGGGCGGTTGCATTACAGAAAAATATCGGAGTAGCGGCTACTATAACATCCGCCTTACGCAGCAGTGGATATATTTCATTCTTCATGTCGTCATTAATAGGACAAAATCCCTTTTTTGAACACACAGTGTATTCCTTGCAAGGGATAATGTTTTTTTGGTTTACTTCAACAACATGTGTATGTGCCCCCAGTTTTTCTGCTTCATCCATAAAGGCTGAAAGTAAAAACGATGTATTACCCTTTTTTCGTGGACTTCCCTGTAAGCCAAGCACCATCATGATAATAAAATCCTTGCTTTAAGAGTGATGGCGTCGTAAAAAGTTCCATCTACTGCGTTGCAGTGATTTTTCGGACACTCAACATACTATTGCAGTATGCCTTCGATCCTGAAAAATTACCACGCTTTGTATATGAAACTTTTTACCGTAGCCATCTATAGTTAATGAATTCATAAAAAGTTAAAAAACTACTTTTTACGAAACCTGGCACCTAACACCTAACACTTTACATCTGATGAATTCGATTTTTACGAATTCATTAAAATAAGGATATCCAATTAAAATGGCAACAGAAAGAGATATTGTACTTATATATTCAGAAGATACACCGCTTACTTTTGCAAGAATAGAGGAAATATCAGCAAATATAAAACGGAACTGGTATCATGTAAAGATGCTTCTTCTTCAGATGCCTCTTCAATCTGTCAGATGGATTTTAAAAGATTCATATATTAATGGTGAAGAGTTTACAATGGATGGGAGAAAAGTACGCTTGGAGCTGATAGAATCCCCGGCGGTTGCTGAACCATCTGACATACATGAAGAAAAAGGCAGGAAAGTCCGAGGCTCAAAAAGCGGAAATGTAATATTATTGATAGACAGAAAGAAGGTATGAAGAAAATAGTAATTTCCGCTTCTCGCAGAACAGATATTCCGGCTTTTTACATGAACTGGTTTATGGAGCAGACCAAAAAGGGTTTCTTTGAAGTGATAAACCCTTATAACAGACATATATCAATAGCGCCCGCAAGCCCTGACAAAGTTCATACCATTGTATTCTGGTCAAAAAATTTTGGCCCGTTCATTGAAGGAAGGTTTGGAGAAAAACTGCTTGATGCTGGATTCAATCTTTTTTTTAATTTTACAATAAATTCCAGATCTGTCGAGCTTGAACCGAATGTGCCTTCTTTAACACAACGTCTGAAACAGCTTGAATATCTCTGCGGTAATTTTGGTGCAAGGTGTATAAACTGGAGGTTTGATCCAATATGTTTTTACAAGACAAACAATAGAGACATTAAAGATAATCTGCGTGATTTGCCTGTAATTGCGCGCAGGGCTTCCGAATATGGCATCAGAAGATGTATCACCAGCTTTATGGATGATTATCGAAAAATCCGCAAAAGGACTGCGTCAATTCCAGGTTTTTCATTTATAGACCCGCAGATTGACAGGAAAAAAGAAATAATTTTAAGCGTTGAAGAGAAGCTGACAGCGGAAAAAATCGAACTATATGCCTGCTGTGAAAAAAATCTGATAGATATTCTTCCCGCAACCTCGAGTATAAGAAAAAGTTCGTGCATACCAAATGATCTTCTTGTCAAAATATACGGCGGCAGTCTTTCTTTCAAAAAAGACACTGGTCAGAGAGTAAAAGATGGCTGCGGATGCATGACTTCTGTTGATATCGGTTCGTACGATCTTCATCCATGTTATCATAACTGTCTTTTTTGTTACGCAAACCCATGCTCTGTTTCGTAATATCTAAAGTGATCGGTTCCAAGTTCAAGGTTCAAAGGTTATAGCTTACTGATTTCCTTAACTTTACAACACGATGCTCAGATTAGTCTTTCGGCCATTGGGTGAAACATAACATGCGCACATATTGCCGTGTTATCCTTTTATTAATAGTGAGTTATGGCTCTTCAACCGTGAACCGTGAACGTTGAACCGCTCAACCCAGGTAATAATGAAAATCGGTTCTCTTGCTCTTGACAATATTACAATATTAGCCCCTCTCGCGGGAATTACCATCCTGCCTTTTCGGCTTCTTGCTAAAGAGGCCGGCTGCGCGCTTGTCTGCACCGAGATGATAAGTTCCAACGGACTTGTTCGAGGATCACAAAAGACAAAGAAAAACCTTTATCTGTCCAGTTGTTTGGCGCCGATCCGTTAATAATGGCAGAAGCAGCAGAAATTGCTGAGCTTTCAGGCGCAGATTTAATTGATATCAATTTCGGCTGTTCAGTAAAAAAGGTAGTCAAAACCGGCGCCGGCGTTGCGCTGATGAAAGATCTTGACATGGCTATGGCGCTTATCAAATCTGTTCGAAAAGCAATAAATATTCCCTTTACTATAAAAATCAGGACCGGATGGAATAGTTCCGGAGACCAGGCTGTTAAATTAGCTAAAATTGCTGAGGACTGCGGTGTTGACGCAATTGCCATTCATCCACGCACTGCCTCACAGGGGTTCAGAGGCAAAGCCGACTGGTCGATCATAGCAAAGGTTAAAAAAGCCGTGTCAATTCCTGTTATTGGAAACGGAGATATTGTTACACCGGAAGATGGCTTAAAAATGCTGAACATAACAGGATGCGATGCATTGATGATAGGACGGGCAGCTATCGGGCAACCGTGGATTTTTTCTCAGGTATTAGCTATTATCAAGGACAAAGAAATATCTCCTGTTGATATTGTATATCGTTGCGGCATTATGATACGATATGTTAAAATTATGATAAAATACTATGGTGAAGAACAAGCGTGTTATATGCTGCGCAGCCGTCTTGGATGGTTTGTGAAAGGTCTTCGTTATTCCAGCAAATTTCGTGAATCTATAAAGCAAATATCTTCTGAACATGAAGCCATAAAATTAATCAGAGCATACATAGAAAATTGCCCGCCACCTCAGGTCGCTTACAAGTTAGTTTGAGTTTTCAAATTGATGGCTTAAATCTGACGTTGGTAGTTTAGTGGCAAAAAGGGATGTTTTTTGATATTCTTGAGGGGAATAATTTATGAACGGATTGCTTTTTATTGATGATGAAGAGGGAGTGCGACGTTCTGTGGTTCGTGCTTTAAAAAAAGAACAGTATAAAACCTTTACTGTCGGAAACGGTGAAGAAGGAATAAAATATGTTAAAGAGAATATTCATAACATATCGACTGTGATTTCGGATTACAAGATGCCGGGGTTGAACGGGCTTGAAACTCTTTCTAATATCGGTGTAATAAATCCGGAAATAACGCGCATTATCCTGACCGGCTATGCAACCATGGAAGCGGCCATTCTCGCTACAAACCAAGGAATAGACGGCTTTTTGACAAAACCTTTTGATAACATTGAATTGCGGGCAAATATACAAAATATTTCTGTGCGCAAGCGTTTGCAGCAGTTTATATCTGAGCAGGTTTACAGGGAAATCAAAAATTCACCAAATGCCTTAAAACCGACAT
>JAFCZU010000701.1 GCA_019314185.1 Deltaproteobacteria bacterium
TTGATTTCAATAATATCACCAGCTTCAGTAAGTTCCTTTACATGATAAATTAATCTGGCTTTCATAGTAGGTATATTATACCCACTTTAAGCGGGTGTCAACTCAAAACAATAATGGGATTAAGAGGGTGGGACTTTTATCCCCAAAGAGAATCATGAAGACCGGACTTGCGCTCAATTACCCTGGATATCGAAGTTCTTAAGACTTCTTCTTTACCCAATATTATTACACTTTGGCCGGCCCTTGTAATAGCTGTCCAGCTCTTCTTCTGCATAAAGATTTTTAATATGCTCATTTATGGTAGATTTTGCTTTCCCAAAAAGCATTGCCATTTGCTCTTGAGTTAACCAAACGGTTTCATCTTCTAATTGTACTTGAAGTTTTGTTGAGCCGTCGGGAGCTGTGTATCAAATTATTTCAAATCTAATTCTCTATATATTTTTAGCCCTCTTCAGATAATTTGACAAAGTCATATTTTGGTTCTGTTCCAGATCTCATTTGCTTATGTGGCTTTACAATGAGACCTTGATAATATAAGTTTTCTATCATTTCGTCATATTCTTCATTCGATATTTTCTTAGTCAAATTATTTATAATATCAGTTGAACTCGCTGATCCGTTAGATTTGCTTTTCAAATATTTCACAATCTCTTGTTCCATTTCTCACCTCTTCTTCTTTTCCATCCGTCGATGCATAATGCTAATTAGCCGCGCGATTTTTTGCGTCGGCTGAATCAGCCTTATTAGCTCTCTTTAACACCGATTTTCACAGATGGTTAAATCGACATAATCTTCCCCCAATTTTTGCGTAGCAAAACAGATTCCGGTCGATTTGTTTTTCATCCATAGTCAAAATAATATCACATACCTATATCACATAACCTATTAATTATACATAAATTATGCATTGTATTTGGTCATTCTTTTCTCCAATTTTTTAGATTCCTGCATCTAAGATTTTCAAATCTATAATTATTCTTTTAGGGTGTCTTTTTGTCGCATAAAATTCTTGCATGGCGGTTATAAATATGCTAATAAAGCTCAATTGGGGAAATTATTGGCCATTTTACCCCTCAAATACGGGCTATTTGGGCAATTTTGCTATCCATATCACTGACACCATATTGGAATCACAGATGTTTAACCGACAAAATAAAACCCTAAGCTATGTTGGTTTGTTGTCATTATGGCGATTTATCTATCTGTGAAAATCGGTGTTTAATCAAGTTTCAATTCGAATCTCATTTGCTTAATTATTTCTTCCTTTAAATCATTGGCTCTTTGTCCCTTTTCTTTCATCTTTTTGGCAATAGGTGCTTCGAAATCACGCATGATTAAAGCTTGCTGCATTTCGCCTAACCATTCTGAAGATAACTCAAGAATTTCCTGATTTAATTTCTCGAACTCTGTCGTGAGCTTTAATAGCCTTGAAGAACCAAGAATCTTTAGGGTTGTAATCTCTTCCGTAGCTTTCCTATGAGAGTCTTGTATTTGATGAGGGAATTTGCCAACAGCATCTTGAAACTCGATTATTGCATCAGGCGAGTTACCAGATTCGAGCAACTTTTTAAATTCATCTTTTAAGGTTACTTTAGAAAACTTTTCATAATCATTTCCAACACCTTTAGCTGCTTCTTCGTATTTTCTGAAATATTCCGTATAAACCTTAGTTCTTATTTCTAATAATTTTTCTTCACGCTCTCGTCTTCCTTTGAGGTAGTGAAGCAAAATAGGAAATTGTTACTGTTTCTGGTGCCACATGTTCTCCTTGTGAACAAGCTAACAAGTTGCTTCCGATCTTGCCAAGCTACACACCTCTTCAGGGGAACATGCCCTACTCATAATAGCGGATCTGATACTTATAACCCTGTTCAACGAGAAAGAGCTGGCGGTTAACGGCAAAATTCTGTTCGTCGGTGCCTTTTGAGACAAGGGTGTAGAAACAAGAAGCTCGTTTTTTTGGTCGAAGGATGCGACCTAATCGCTGGGCCTCTTCCTGGCGTGATCCAAAGGCGCCGGAGACCTGAATCATCACGTTGGCATCAGGAAGATCCACGGCAAAGTTTGCTACCTTT
>JAFCZU010000329.1 GCA_019314185.1 Deltaproteobacteria bacterium
AGAGTTCCGGCAGAAAGTTGAGCAGACTGGTCTTGCCCACCCGGCGCTGGCCCTGAAGTAAAAAAGTGGGCATGAGGGTCGAGCTGTGGATGCGAATGCTCAGCTCATCGCGCAGGTCTTCCCTGCCTGTAAAGGTCTGTGCGCCAAATTCGCCGGGTCGCAGTGATTCCCCAATCCGGTAGATGTTGCGCGTGATCGGCTCGATGGTCTGTAGATCCTGCGTCATACGTTTAAGAGCCTTGTCGCTCTCTGTGATCCACTGGCGGATGGCCTTGAGGTAGTCCGTTTTCCAGGCGACAGCTTGTCTTAGCGTAATATTTTTAAGGTCGCACAGAGATGTGTGAAATCTTTCCCACGATTCCTTTTTCAAACCCTGATGGGTTTGTTTTTCGGCGGTGATCAAATCCTCTCGAGCTGCCTCAAGGGCTTTGAACCATGCGGAAGAGGGCATCAGGTAGCCGAATTTCGGTGCTTCATGGGGCTGGATATTTGCCTTGAACTGGTCGACTTTTAGTGGGTGATGGAACCAGAGGCTTGCCGTGGCCGCGTGGACAATGCGAAAGGCCAGCTTCTGCTGAAGTGGACGGTATTCGAAAAGAAAGCTGGAAAATTGAAGGCCCAGATCAGGATCCTTCCACGATCCGGCCAGGAGGGTATGCTCCACTCGAGGCATCGGCAGCCATATGAGGGCATCTCGTAGATAAGGGTTACGCCTTAAATTACATCTGAGAAATGAATACAAATAATAAAAAGGATAAAACAACAGTCTGAAATAAGCTATATAGAAGGCCAAACCGACGGCCAAACCGACGGCCAAACCTAAGGCCAAACCTAAGGCCAAACCGACGGCCAAACCGACGATCAAACAATTGGCCAAAACTTCTGCCAAATCTTCGGCCGAACCGAAGGCCGAACCGAAGGTTAAACCGCCGCACAAGCCGCCGCCCAAACCGTAGGTCAAACCGTAGGTCAAACCGTAGGTCAAACCGTAGGTCAAACCGTAGGTCAAACCGACGGGTCAAACCGACGGCCAAATCAACGGCCAAACCGACGGCTAAACCGTAGGCCAAACCTAAGGCCAAACCGACGGCCAAACCGACGGCCGAACCGACGGCCAAACCTAAGGCCAAACCCCAAAAGGTTATCTTAAAATAGAGAAATGCATTCGGTAGGTATTTACCAAACCGCCAGCTCTCAACTAAATCATTTCTAAATTGTTCAGGAAAGCGATGGGGCAGATCAAGACCAACGATGGACAGAAATATCAAGGCGTAAAGGATCAGCAACAGGAGAACGACCCACCGATATGCTTTTAAAATTGAAAGCGCTTCTTCCCGAGTTGAAAGTGTCTCGTTGTATTTATCAAGCAGGAATGGCTCAAACACCACCCATTTTAAGAGTGTCAGGCTGTTTTCGGGGATTTCCGGACGCTGGTAGGGGCTATTCATCTTAGTCTTTTGTTGAGAAAAACTGCTTGAGCCAGGAAATGCTTGAGCCAATGGGTCCTTGAAATGTATGCTTCATCTGTTGGAACATCGGCCTTATCGGATTGAGCACCAGATTCCAACGTTTCAAGCTATTGGTGAATCTTGACATCCTTTTGGTGGGTGATTTTTTGTGTGCGTTTTTGAACTGTTGCAGCCACACTTGAAGCATTTCGTCGTCCAATCCCCGGCTGCTTTTGGAAAGAATTTTGGGCTCGTAGTATTCCAGCATTTCGTATATTCTTTCTTGCCCGTTAAGATGGCTGGATAGATGCACTGCTTCTCCTTTTTTCAGAACTGCCGGTGGAAAACGACGCACGAGCTCGTTGTGGATTTCATCATTCGAAAGCGGGGTGACCTCAACTGGATCCAAATTCAAAACAGATGTGACCGGTTTTTGTTTGATAAACAACGTAAGCGTGTGTAGCGGTTTCAGCGACACCGCGAGAAGGGAGATTCCAGACATATTTTTGATACAGTTCAGGGCTTCAATGAATCGCTGGTCAAACCGGGGGTCAACATCGGGGTTTTCAGGAAGGTACTGAAAGTCGTCGATGAGCAGGAACACTGATTTGCCGGTCCTGGTCAGCTCCTGAACGACGGTGCTCATGCTGTCCGGCGTTTTTCCGGTGACCCCACCTGCTGCGGCGACGGCCCTGCAAAACCCGCCGTAGCTGGCACAATATCCCCTGAACGAAACGAACGTTACGCATATGCCCTCAATTCCACCATCCCGGATATCCTCCAACATACGTGTCTTGCCTAAGCCCGGTGGGCCGTGCAGGTTGATTGAGTGGCCCCGCTCAAGTCGCTGGATGATGTACCGCGTCATTTCGGGGCGCAGAAAGTGGTCAGCTTTGGTGATTACCGCCGCCATCATGCAGATCTCCTGAAAGGTTCATTATCGTTAACGCGACAAGATAAAGTAAAAAATTAACCTTTAGATCGCAAGTGCTTTTTTGTGTGATAAGACATTGCTTTTCCGGGAAAGGAGTATAGAAAAATTGCTCTTGTGAGTCAAGGACAAACTAAACACAATATATGTAGCATCAAGTCGCATTGCGGTTAAGAGGTCTTTCAGGATCCGACCCCCTGCACTTGGGACACGTCGGCTTATGGAATTTGTCGATAATCTTTCGTTTGTTGCCTTGTGTTCGATTTCCTGATAATAGTTAACGGCTTCGTCTAATTTCACTTTCTTACAAGACCATCAAATTGGAACACTTATTTTTTGTACTGCCCAAGGCCCTTTCAAACCTATAGATGAAACGTATGGACAAGTTTCACATCAAAAACAAAGACTCTATTGATCTTGCGGCCGTTGAGCAGGTGCTTCTGACTCTGAACTACCGCTTAACATCCCGGGCACTATATCTGTCGCAGGGAAACGAACCTGACTTCTCTCTCCCCGCTCTGTACGATGGTCTGGGTGACATGCTGAATCCCGCCACCATAATCAAGGTGAGCAAGAAAGAGGTGCAGACCATGAAAAGGGAAAGAATCTTTCATGGTCTCCTGGGACACTATTTGCAGTACCGCCTTTTCCCCTTTGAGAATGAATTATTTACGTGGATGAAGGGAGCATCTGCCAGAGTTGATGGTGAAAAAATCTACTTCAAAGATATTTTATCCTGGTGCCGGAAACGAAGCGATCTTGAAAAACATCGCCTCATCGAAAAAGAGACAAGCGAGCTTTGTAAATTTCTAAAACCCTTTGCGCTGAGCTGCTGGGAGTACTTGCTCCAGTTACTTGATGAGGAATTCGGTTACACCGGTTATTCAGCATACTGCAAAGACAAGAAAAAGGTCGATTACAAAGCCTATGTCACAAAAATCAAAGACATATTGTCAGAGACAGAGACATTGTACTTCAAAGCCATGGAACCGTGGACCCAGCAGACGCTGGGGGTACCCATGTGTGAACTGAGTCGATTTGACGGCGTTTATCTCCTCGGACTGGGTGAATTCGATCACCTTTTTCCGGATGAAATCCCTTTGACTAAACATCTACGCTTTTTTGAGCAATGGAAGATAGTGCTCAAAGAGATTTCCGGTATCCATTTACACATCGACCATTCTTTCAAGAAGGGTGAGCAGGCCATGAGCTTTGCCTTGAGGATCCCAAACGAAATCCACCTAGTCATGAACCCTCAAGGGGGCTGGATTGATCTTGAAACGCTGTTTCATGAAATGGGCCATGTGCTTTGCAACAAATTCACATCACCCGGACTTTCCCTGGTTGAAAAGGATTTTTTCACTTCAAACACCCTTTCAGAGACCTATGCCTTTTTACTCCAGAACATGTGCTTTTCCCCCCACTTCCTTGAACGACAGATAGGGCTTTCAGATCAAGCAATCGAAAAGATCATTTTTTACAAGGCACTTAAGGATCTATCTGTCTTCAGGAGATATGCAGCCAAGTTTTTGGCTGAGTATGAAATATTCAAGGAAAATAATATGGCAAACGGAGATGCTTACGCCTTACTTTTAAAAAAACATACAGGCTTTTCATACAGACCGGAAACCCAGCTTTTTGATCTTACGCCGGAATTCTATGCTCTTGATTACGTTATTGCATGGATGGCTGAAGCAAGCATGGAAAAAATGCTCGTCCAGACACTTGGTGATGGCTGGATGTTCAAACCTGAAACAGGCAGAATGCTCAAGGATTGGTGGCAGTGCGGCAATCGGTACGAACTCGATGAATTTTTTGCCGTCAAAAATATAGGCCCCATTGACTCACAAGATATCGCAAACAGGTGGCAGCAAAAGATAGGAGCCTTTAGCCCTTGATGTTTGCCCTGCACCAAAGGATTGGGAGCATTCCAGCTTTCACCGTTACGTGGGCGAAGGCACATATGATGTTGAATGGGGGGCAAGAAAGAAAATCACGTTTGATTCGGGCACATGGGGTGAGTTGCAAATTCACACTAAATAAAGACAGGGAGTTGCCATGGACTTGAAAGAGGGTAGTCCCTACAAAACAATGCGGGTTTGGGAATACCACCCTGTTTTACTTTGTAAGTACCTAATTTTTCGCTATGCGCTACTATAAACCATGATATGTAACCTAGTGAAATTATTGACCTGCTCTGTTTTGTAGGGACTACCATAATCTTTAAGGATACCGGAAAAAGATAAAGCTGCCAGAAATCTGATGATATATTTTTTGTGGCAAACAAGACGTTTTACAAACCGGAAGATATCAGAACTGTTCGTCTATCGTACCCATCCGTTAGCAGACGAGTTGGTATTTTCAGAAAAAAACTTCGCGTTGATAAAATCTTTAAAAAGAAATATGATAAAATAAGTATTTTAATCAAGATGACACCATTAGGAACGGAGACGAGGTGGAAAGTCTGGTCTTCCCTCAGGAGCGCATCAGGGGCAGCGTCTATAGTGGAAAAAAGATGTAAAGGAGGTGATAGAAATGCCACGGAGTAATGGAACAGGACCGCCTCAAGGTAGAGGCGGCGGTGGAAGAATGGGTGGCCCATTTGCCGCAGGGCCGGA
>JAFCZU010000330.1 GCA_019314185.1 Deltaproteobacteria bacterium
AAATTGAAGAAAAAACCCTATTGGGGTAATCATTTTTGGGCCAAGGGTTATTGTGTTGATACTATCGGATTAGATGCCGAAATGATACGCAAGTATGTAAAGTTTCAAGAAGATAAAGAACGCCGCGCTGAAACAAAACAGCTACGTTTGTTTTGATATTAACTGGGGACAACTTAACCTTGCCTCCTCAGGGGGCAAAAGGCAGCCTTATCCCCTTTTAGGGGTAAACTCAATACCACCCCCTTTGGGGGTGGATTCTTTATTCATCCCATGAAAAATATTCTGCGCTGGTTTCGGCATATTATCCCAGGTTTTTCCAAAAAGTAATCTTCCGTCTGCTACCCAACCGCCCCATTGCTTGAAAAAAAATAAAATATTCTTCTGATCACATTGTTTCTTTATGCGTTAAACCCATTCAGGCTTCATTGGGCGAGCCTTTGGCCCTGATTCTCCGCCGACTATGAAATGACCCTACACTCCCAGCGTATGTTATCAATCATGGCATATCTTCAGTTCCGTATTATTATCGAGAAGATTTTTCCTGTCAGCTTTTTTCGGGTTATTTGATTTCTTTTCCTAAAGTTTGCAAAAACCTAAATCATGATTTCAATGCCAACCTGGTTTGCAACAGGTGTGTATATATCAATGTCAGTTTGTGGCGTGCTTATACTTACTATCATTGAATAGCGTGCTTCACGGCCCCACTTCCCCAGTTGATGACGTTCTTTCCACCACCCTGAAACAGGATAAATTCCGATAAATCCCCTTTGCGCGAGTTCTATTGCGGAACCATGCCAGCAATCAGAATGTATTGATCCTTTGTGGCGAAGCTGGGTTCCGAGCGTCCATTTATCTGAATCACTGCTTGTTTTGGAGGTTTCTTTTTCATCTCTCGCAGCCTTATTGATTCTCTTTCTGAACTGATCAACGGTTTCATCTGGAGTTTTGACATCAAATCGTAACAAATGTGAAGCATACCTATATTGTTTTATCCAGCCGCGACGTGCAGGGTTGGGTTCAATAAAATAGGAAAGTGTAACGCGCATTTCTACTTCGGCTTCATCCATCTCCTCCAACACTTCAACGGGCCAGGGAATTTTATGTATATGCATATCACGAGTAGAGCAGTAATTCCTTTTCTTTTCATATGGATATAGTTTGTCCTGTACGATTAGAGTCAGGGCGTTATTCGCGCTGCGCATGGCATGTGTTAAGTTCGGCACACCAAAACCGCAATATCGAATCAGGTTCTGCCAACCTTGCCTGGTAGTTAATGGTTTCCATCTGGCTTTCATGGCAGGCGTCCATTTCGCAGAATGTACAAGCAGCGCCCGAATGGTTTCCGGCCATAATTCAGGATATTCTGCCTGAATTATGGCAGCCATCCGTGCAGCTTGTGATGTTGCTGCGCTCGTGTCACCTGAAATTGTCAAAAGCCTTTCATAAGGTCGAAAATTTGTGGTTAATAATTGAAGACTGTCAGGGCCATTATCAGCTAAAGCGGAAGAAGGTTCGATTGCATTATTACCGCCTTCAAAAACAATATCCGGCTTAATTGGCCATTGCTTTTCCCATCTTATGGAAGTCGTACTTGAAGGACTTAAATCTCCCGGTGGAGCAATGGGATTCCATCCGGGATATTCCACCGAATCAATAAAACTTTTTTCAGTAAATGCCCCGACACATAGTGAATTCCACGCCTGTGCAGGATCGTGTACTCCATCGGTCATATTGGTATCAGGATAGATATGTCGTTGTGCCAAATCCGTATTTCCTGCACAAAGTATCATCAAACGTCTTATATCATCTTCCGCTCCAGAGCATATACTGTCAATTTTGGATGACCATGATGAAGGCTGTCCTCTGTCTCTGTTGTCTGGAGCAGTCACAGCCATTGATATGATCCGTTTTCGCTCAGGAGCTTCAATTTCCACGCGGCTAATGCACACTGAGGTAATCGCACCATACAATTTCGGATCATTATCACCATGTGGCGGCAGTATTTTTACAGATTCGAGCCGATATGGAACATTAACCATCTCGTTATTTGTAAAAAGTTCCACAAGGTCTCCATAGAGCGCCAGTCCTGCCATTTCAGTTCCGTGACCACGATTATCAGTGTTAAGCCATCTGATATTGTACGCATGCATATCGTTTTCGGAAAGATGAGGTTCAATGAGTGGATGTTGTCTTGTAATCCCGGTGTCAAGGATACATATAGCAATTTTATCTGAAACTGCAGGAGTTATTCTTTTTAACGCATCATCTACCCATTCTCTTTGTTCGACCACAGACATTTGCATAAAAATATCCGGGGTATCCTTTGCTTTGCGAACTTCGGCAATACAATTCAATAGATCAACAGATTGCGCCATTTGTTCAGTAGATCCATACGCAAGAATTACACTTCTATCCGGAAAACGGATTTCCTCATCATTTAAACTTAAACCGGTCACATGGGCATTTTCACGAAAAAAATTTACAATATTATTTGGATCTTTTCCTGCTCTAAGCCATACCTCCCACCAGATATTTTCCCCTTCTTGCGGAAATAACCCTTTGTCATCAGTCCATAAACAATCAAGTGTCGCTTTGCGTATTTCAGAAATACTATCTACTAAAGGCTGGTTTTTTGGCTTTCCCGTTTTAGTCTCTTCGAAACCGTATTTTTCTATTTTATTTATGAAATATTTTAGTTTGCCATCAGGAATGAAAACAGAAGCGTATGTGGCCCTATCTCTTTTCTGTACAGAAAGTAATTCTATGCCCGATGGTCTGAACTCCAGGCTCTCAAATTTCAACTCAAAATCCGGTTCGCTCTGGAAAGTTAAAGCTATGCCAACATCTTCGTCAATACCTATGGCTTTTCGTTGATTTTTTAGTTGCTCAAAGTCTCTGCCAGCCCTATCCAATTGGTCCAGCAGAAAGCTACGATGTGCCTGTCTTTCTCTAACAGGTACTTTAGGCCCGCTACTGCCTCCGCCTATCGGGCTGGTAAATCTTTCTGTTGTTGAAGTGTTTGATAAGAGTATATGACGGTATTTGAAGCGGGTATCATCCATAAAGCTTATTTTTTATCTGTAAGTTGCAGGGAAATTTTTGAAAATCTTGATATGGTATTTTTTTCTTTCAGCGAGCATCTTTATAACCACTTTTTGCGCAACCTTTTTTTTGTGATTTATTATCGTTTCTTTTACAGAATCTTCACATGCACGACTGATCTCTGCATAGCTCAATCCTTTTGATTCATTGGCAAGCTTCCCCCAATCTAACTTAGGGATACAAAAACCGGTTAGCTTGTTTTCCAGCAGCCTGAGCCTGTTTTCCCTTTCAGGCAGGTTGTATTCAATCACATCATCAAAACGGCGAAAAAGGGCATAATCAAGTATGTCAGGGTGGTTTGTTGCAGCCAATATCATGCTGTCTGAATCATCCTGGTCGATAAACTGCAAAAAACTGTTTAATATCCTGCGAATTTCCCCTACATCATTTATTAAAGCTCGCATGGTGCCGATAGAATCGAATTCATCGAATAAGTAAACACCTTTATGCTGTTTAATAGCATCAAATACCAGGCGCAGTTTTGCGGATGTTTCCCCCATGAATTTGGTAATTACCCCATCTAACCGGATAACAAATAAAGGAAGATGTAATTCTCCGGCAAGTGCAGAGGCTGTCATGGTTTTTCCGGTGCCTGGCGGGCCGAGCAGCAAAAACTTTCTTCTTGGGGTTAAACCGTGTGATTGTAATATCTCAATCTGACGTTGTTCTTTGATTATTCTGTTGAGTCGCTCAGAAACTTCGTTATCCAGAATCATTTCCGATAGTCGGATCTTTGGATAGGAGGCAGAGAGCAGCTTTGACAGTTCGCCCTTAGGTCGTACAATTGGCAGAGTTTTTTGCGATAACGTTACTTTTTCTTTTTTTTGTTTAGCTGCATCAATAATTTCTCTTAGCTCTTTAGCCAATTTTCCATGACCTGCCCTCGCCTCATGAGCCGCAATCTGCATTGCATAGGTATAGAAGCGATTATCATCCCCATCTGCATAACTTTTAACTAAAGCTTTCAATTGTGCTGAAGTTATATACTTCCTTTTATTAATACGGCACGTAATCAACTAAAAAATAATTAATGGTTGTGAATCAGGACCTTATGTTATCCTAAAATGGGCATGTTCTTCGGTCAAGGTAAATTTGTACCTCCCGGCCCTTGCGCGAGCCATGTATTTGCCTTATCAAGATTTTTCATAAACCATCCTTCCATTCTTATCAGCTTCGGAATAAATCAGATAAGAATGCTTACGTTCCTCAGTTTATAAGTTTATATCGTCAAGAAGTAACTATTAATTTTCTTTTGCGATTTTTTCACCGGCAGCGGGAGCGGGTAAATTGCGAGCTGTTCCAATATTCTCACATGTTTAGATGGCTTCATATCATGGAATCTCCCAAATATTTCTTTATCCTTTCCCTGTTAGTTACAATGCTTGAAAACTGTTTTTCACAGACATCGCTAAAACGTGCCAGCACCTTTCGACCGATCTGCTCCTGATCTTCAAAAATGGCAAGGGAGCGGAAAGAGACGCCCCATTTTTCAAACTGGAGCAGAGTAATGGTGGCATCTCGTGTTCTATCATCTGAAGGTAGCGCATGGACTAAGACCGGTTTGGGCATGCCGTTTATCCTGCAATCAATCATGTACTTGCCACCAGGATCATGGATGGGATCATGCCAGTCGAACTCACGCCTGTTTTCAGGCAGGGTTTCTTCCATTAATGCCCTAAAGTCCTCCATGAAAGTGGAACGAACCCGTTCAATCATCTCCATGTTCATGGCTTAGATCTCCTCAAAAAGTTTTCTTCAATGATTCCGACTGCTTGAAAAACATATATAGATAAGACTACAAAAGGTTGGGGATATCAAGCGATTAGAAGCCTCGACAATATCCACAGTCTGCCTTTCGCCGATTGCCGTACATGAACCCAGCAGTTAGCTGGTCAGCTTGATTTGTTAGGCCAAGTAACACTTCAGTTTGTCAATGTTTCCGTTATCAAAACCATATCCAGACTGGCTAATCCTCATTGTTGGCAATATCTGAGACGCCCTGAAATATAATTGCATCAAGGGAGATTGATTAGTTCTTCTCTAAGTTCACCAAACATAGTTTCTGTTTCAAGAAACCCTTCAGAAGCCATTCCAGCCATTCATCAAAAAGTAAAAGGGCATCGTCACTAAGACAATAGTCTAAAAGCTCCATTGAGTCTTGACTGCGGCCAACTGGCTGCAGGTGATCCAATCTCATGACCGATTCTTCAGTACTTCCATTGATTGGTAAGAGATCCCACATATACTGCGGATATTCACACCGTCGGATTCTTTTTACAAATTCCGGTTTAAAACCAGACCTTTTTCCACCTTCATCAGCGCCGTAATACGGAGCAACTATTATGGTACGCGATGTCTGCCATTTAGCTTTTCCTGCTGTCAGAATCCTGTCGATTTTAGTTCCACCACTGCAAACAATAAGACCGGGGCGTTTTCTTCGTATATCAAGGGGGGCAATTTTTACAATGGCAGTATTATGCTCTGTGGGTTCATCCCTGCCGACAGGAATAAGTGTGAAAGGAGTTTGGACAACGTGAGGGGCAAAAAATTTAACTAAACGGCCTCGTTTATAATCTCGGGTACTATCCTTTTCCCACCAGGGAGTCGGATATAGCACACCTTGAATTGAATCATCCGGGTACATCTGGATCAAACCTTGCTTTTGATTTCCAAACACTATCTGCGATAATAAGAGTTCCTTCCAGAGGTTCTATTGGCTCTCCGGCAAGTGAATCAAGATAGTTCACACCTTCAAAAAAAACATCATCGTACCTTGGAGGTGTTGGGATAAATCTTACTTGTTTCTTTTTCTTATTCAATCTTTCTTTTAAACGTATTTTTATAGCGGAAAGCTTTTCTTTTCTCTTTTTTAGTTGGCGAGTGCTTAAAGGAATAGAAATTGTGTCCTCTTCTTGCGCTTGTTCAGATTCCTGAACGTTGGATTTATGAAGTGTAAAGTCTAATGTCTCTCCTGGTGAAGATTGAAGCATCGGCGCTGTTTTATATACAAAGTGTAGAAGCCCTTCGGTATCTGATCCAAATTTATGTACCGAATTCTGGATGGCGCCGGAAAGTATGATGCTTAATTTGCTGTCCAGTTCGTCGTGCAGTTCATCATTTTGAATCAACCATCGAACACAATCTTTTTCATACTTTGTGCTGGGATATACCTTC
>JAFCZU010000331.1 GCA_019314185.1 Deltaproteobacteria bacterium
TGCCTTCCCCGTGAAGCCCCCTCGGGGTGAGGGACACCTCTATTTTTTTATATCATCGGAGCATTCCTTCGTCAAACAAATTTAGAGTAACCATCCTCCGAGGGCCATCTTCAATATTCCAAACCTTAGCTTCGCTTCGCTCTCAATGACGTAGCGGGCAATACCCTTTGTGAACGCTTACCACTTTTTAAACAGGCTCTAAGTTTGACAAGAGAATGGCAGAGCAAACCAGGGAGGGAGATATTTTCGTCGTTTTCTGCGTGGCGAAGAAAAGATGAAAGGGGGGGGTGATAAGCAAGAAAGGGGAATGATGAAGATTTTTTTGAGTCCGACAATAAATCGCCGGACAACCTTAATTATCAAAAAAGGAGAATAAGAAATGAGAATTTTTGCAAGACAATTAGGAGTGTTAGGTTTGTGTTTGTCTTTAGTTCTGGGAGTAACTTGCTATCAGGCAAGTGCGCACGATCTCTGGTTGGAGGTAAGAAATTATACGCCCGAGGTGGGAGAGGACATCTCGCTGACCCTGGGATACGGTCATTATCTGCCTGCCCGTGAGTTTATGACCCATGTTGATCTGGAAGAGATATATATGCTGGACAACAAGGGCAAGAGGATAGGTCTTGAGCGCTATTCCGATGTGGAGTTCAGAGGAGAAAAACCACTGAAAGAGGGAACCTATCTCGTCGTGGCCGAGAAAAAGGGAGGTTTTTTTACAAAGACCACCAAGGGATATAAAAGAGGACAGTCTAAAAAAGGTCTGGAAAACGTTATCGAATGCTCTTACTCGAAAAAGTACACCAAGGCCATTGTGAATGTTGGAAAAGGGGAAGGCAAAACCTTTTCAAAAGCGCTTGGCCATGAACTTGAGATCATTCCACTGGAAAATCCTGGGAATCTGACTGAAAAGGATTATTTCCTTGTAAAAGTGACCCTTAAGGGGGAACCGGTTCCGTATAACCATGTGTTTGCTACTTATTCAGGCTTTTCTACGGAGAAAAATACCTTTGCCTATGCGACCAAGACAAACAAAGACGGAATAGCAAAGATAAAAATACTCAAATCCGGTGTCTGGCTGATAGCGACATACCATAAAGATGCTTATCCGGATCCTGAGGAATGCGATCTGTACAAATTAACCTCCACTTTGACCTTTGAGGTAAAGTAGGCAGGCAAACCAGATTTGAGTGTATTGATTTCCATTTGATATAGACAACCATTTTTTCCTCTTACCTCAGTGGAGTTTTATGTCACTGGGTAAGAGGAAAAAATCAAGCTTTTGAAAGGAGAGAATTGAGATGGGAAAATATTACCGGTCAATTTTTTGTTACTTCATCAGTTTTCTTGTTGTATTTTTAATCATAGTAGCTCCGACAGTTTCTGTAGGGGATGAAACGAAAGCAGAAAAAAAGATAACAGAAAAAAAAGCTATAAAACTCGACGACGTGGTGGTTCGTGGTGAGGCCGTCGGCGAAAATCTTGAGGCCACATCGGCAACCGTACTTACTAATGAGGATATTACAAATAGAGTATTTGTTACTCCTTTGGACATCATAAGTCTTGTTCCAGGAATATCTATAAAACAATACAAGCAGGGAGGAACGGCCTCCTCTTTCCAAATGCGTGGATTCACTCGCTGTTCTCATGGCTCAGATGTCGCCATTTATATGGATGGCATTCCCCTTAACGAAGGCGATGGTTATGCCGACACTAACATCGTCAATCCCGAGGAGATAGAGAGGGTTGAATTGATCAAAGGGCCTGTTTCTGCCCTTTATGGGAATTATGCTTCAGCTGGTGTGCTGCACTTTTATACGAAAAAAAAAGTGGACTTCAATCATATGAAATTGCATTACGGGGCTTATAACACCCATGAGGCCAATTTCGTAGGTGGATTCTCAACTGAAGATGAAAAGTGGGATCATGTCTATTCCATCCAGACGTATCATACGGATGGGTATCAGGACAATTCGGACTGGGATAAACTGAATGCAGCGGCCAGGGTCACGTACCACTTCAACGATGCTCTGGACGGCACTTTGAGCGTGCGGGGCTTTAATTCGGATTGGGACGCTCCAGGATGGCAAAATAAAGAAGAATATGAGAATGATCCTACAACATCCGTAAATAATGCAAATGGTGGTAGCAAAGATCGAACCTCAGCTAAAATCGACCTCAACTATCAACTCACTAATGAATCTAAGATACTTTTCCAACTTTGGACTTATGATCAAAATTTCAAGAGATGGTATGCGGGTCGCGAAAAGGATCCCGGTGATCCTATTGGGAACTTGCGTGATTTCGATCGCTTTGTCTGGGGCTCCGGGGTCAGCTACAATTTTATTGGAGAAATTGGGGACAAAGAGTTACGTCTCACAGCAGGAATAGATTACATGGATGAGGACATCGAAAGGGACAGGTGGAAACTAACATCCGGAAATGGCCGGAACAAAGGCGCGCAGTATATAGACTACCATATTAATTTTGAATCACTTGGTTTATATGCAGAAGCAAACTATCAAATAATCAAACCCCTTCGGCTTATCCTTGGGGCACGTTACGACCATTTTTCTGGCGATTTAACGGATCATCTGTTGAATGATAGGAAAGATTCCATGGAGGATCAGGATATTTTTAGTCCCAAAGCTGGTTTACTGCTTAGTTTATTGGATAAGCAATTGGAGTTTTTTGGCAATTATAGTCGAGGATTTGCCATGATGTCAGGTTTTGCTGAACAGGCACAGTACACACTAGAACATTGGGATCCGCAAATACGGATTCAGTACGAACTGGGTGTAAAAATGAGGCCATTTGATTGGTTTAGCTGGGAACTCATTGGGTTCAGATTAGAAACCGATAATGATTTCATTAAAGATCCAGTCACAGACGAATACGAAAACGCTGGGGAAACGACTCGAGATGGAGTAGAAGTGTCGTTTGATTTTTATGCCCTTAACTATGGGTATTTACATGCCGATTATGCTTATATTGATGCCAAATATGACAACTATGTGGAAAACGACATTTCATATAATGGTAATAACCTTCCAAGAGTCCAGGATACTATAGTCAACATAGAACTTGGATACAAAGCTCCAAAAGACTTTGGTGGATGGATCAGATATCACTACCAATCTGGACAAGACTTGGATAACGCCAATACGATAAAGGGGGAATCCTGGGATACGGTAAATGGGAACCTCTTTTATCTTTTCGGCCGCAAAAACAGATATATGATTGCCTTGGATGTAATCAATATCTTTGACAAAAAGTATCCGTCTTCAGAGAGCTACTGGAGCGGAAATAAGACCTATTCTCCAGGTTTGCCTCTTTCCGTTTATGCTACTTTCACCGTTGACTTTTAGTAATCAAGAAGTCCAAGAAAAAATTTGAGGGAAGTTTTCTACTTGCCCGATGATGTTTGTGTTCCCATAGGATAAAATGAAATAATGCATATCGTGAAACACTCAATCATTTTTTGTGGCTTTCTATCAGGAGGAAAAAAAATGCTAAACAAATGTAGATTCATTTTTCAACTAAATCTTTTTGCGTTGTTGATCATAATATCATTTCAGACACATGCATGGTCTGCTGAACCGAGCAAGGTTCTTAAGCTTGATGATATTACAGTGAGAGAACAATCAAGCAAGGTTTCTCCGCCGCCGCCATCCGCAACCATACTGACAGGTGAAGAGTTGCAGGATGTACATGTGGACAAGGCATTATATCTTCTCGAAAAGATTCCAGGAGTAGCCATTCAAGATTACAGTCAGGGCGCTGTGGCAAGCCAGTTTGTCATGCGTGGCTTAAGACTGGGACATAACACGGGCGCAGCTATTTTTGTGGATGGAGTTCCCCTTAATGAATCGACCTCGCATGGAGATGGATATGCTGACTTTAATGTCGTCATACCCGAAGATATTGCCTACGTTGAAGTCATCAAAGGGCCTTCATCTGCCCTTTACGGCCAGTTTGCCCGCGCTGGTGTGGTTAATATTGTTACAAAGCGAAAAGGTGATTTCAGCTTGTATAAATTTGGCTTTGGCGATTGGGATCGTCAGCGCTTTGCCATGTCAACGGGT
>JAFCZU010000332.1 GCA_019314185.1 Deltaproteobacteria bacterium
TTATCCTGGCTTGCCTTTGAAGGTATCAGGTGGGTTATTGAAAACCTTGGGCCGGATCACATCCTGTATCCCTCTTTGATAGATCAGCCCCTGGTTAACGAATACCTGAAACAAGAATGGAAAACAGGAGACTTTTCATCATATAACAAAGCAAAGGGGATAGCGTCTTTTCCGAATAAATTCCTTTTTCTTGTGCCTTTAACCTATGTGGAAGCTATTGGAGACGATCTTTCCGAACATATCAATAATGAGTGGCTGAAATTGAGCAGTATGGTTGAAAATCAAAACAAAATTCAGATTACTGGGATCTTCAATGGTCGACTGTCAAGCTTCTCGATAAGAAAGACAAAGATGAGTTTTCTGAACTGCTGGCGGAAAAAAGCTACTCAGAGCAATATCAGACACTAAAAATTTTCAATGAGCTGATCAAGGATAAACCTTATTATGAAAACAGCGGTCGTGGCATGCTTTACTCTGTATCACATGCCCTGGTTCAATCAGCTCTGGCAGCCCAGAAGTCACAAAAAAAGGTTACAAGATCGCCTGAACCTGGTGAAAAATGTCACCTGTGCGGAGAATTTGAGGTGTTGCATTCAACAAAACATCTGGAAGGGGTTTCTGCTGCCGAGTATAAAGAAGATATAAAACAATTCCGGAAAAATTTAAAAAAATCATGGACAGGCGAATATGATTTTAATGACAATGAAAGTCTTTGCTCAGTATGTATGATCAAAAGAATAGCATACAAGGCGCTGCAAAAGGAAAAAAATCATATTCTTTGCGCCAGCTTTAAAGGTGTGGAATATTTTCCCTCAACAACGCAATTGGCCTTCTATAATAAGTTTGAAAGAGAGGGTATAATCAAGAAAAAAGAACAATACAAAATAGCGCAAAAAGCTCACGACGAGAAGAATGAAAAAGCGGAAAACAGGGACCGCTACTTTGCAATACTTCTCATGGACGGCGATCATATGGGAAAGCTGGTTAATGGCGAAACCATTGCGTCAACATGGGAATCGGTAATGCATCCAGAAATTGTGGAAAGATTAAAACAGCCTGAATTTGACGAAAAATACAAAACAGCATGGAATAATATATTTATAAATCACCCCAAACGGCTGCTTACTCCGTCGATTCATGCGGCTATATCAGAATCATTGGGGGATTTTTCCATTTACGGAGTTGATCGCATTATAAAAAATAATGACGGGCGGCTGATTTATGCTGGAGGTGATGATGTTTGTGCTGTCTTGCCGGTTGACACGGGTTTAAAAGCCGCAGAGGAGATACAAAAATATTATAATTCCTTTTTCAGGATTATTTCAGGTCAAAAAAATGAAACTATCGGCAACAGATGGAACGTGGAACACGGCAAAATGTCGCTATGTCTCGGAGAAGGAGACGATATATCTATTTCTGCAGGTATTTTGATTTGCCACCATAAGGAAAGTTTGTCTCAGATGATTGCAGACGCTCATCATCTTCTTGACGATAAAGCCAAAGCAGAAACTAGACGTAATGCCTGCGCTATTGAGCTTAGAAAGCGCTCAGGAGGCTCGCGGTATTTTGCCAGAAAATGGGATGAAAGCAAAGCCTGGGAATCATTTCACCGGATCGGAGAATTAATAAGTAATAAAAACAATAGAAAAATTTCCGCTTCCTTGGTTTACAGGCTGGAACAATTCAGAACCGGAATAGAAGCGATATTAAAAAAGGATGATTACAAGAATCTTTTGACTAATTTTATAAAAAAGCAGCTTGATCGTTCCATGCTGGATGCAGGAAAAAACAGTAAAGAGGAACTCAACGAATTTGCTGAAAAAATAGTCGATATCGTTGTAGTAAAAAACCAGGATAACAAGCGTACTTTTGAGCCGGAAGGCTTGATAGTCGCCGGATTTATCGCCAGGGAGGTGAATAATGAACTGGTACAGCTTTGAACCGGCAGACACTCTTTTTTTTAAGGGTGCCGAACCCATGAATATTGGGGAAAATCATACAGCAACAGCCAATTTTCCGCCGCCTGCACGTACTCTGGAAGGCGCATTGAGAACCACAATTCTGAAGCAGAATAAAATATCGGTTGATCAGTATTATGACAATAATATTGACGGTGAGTTGCTGGACATAATAGGCCCGGCAGATAAACAGGCAGGTTTTTCAGTTATTGGCCCTTTGTTTGAGAGGAATGAGACGATCTATGTGCCGGCACCGTATTCGTGGTGTTTTGATAAAGATGACGGGAAAAAAGAGAAAGTAAAAATATATAAAAGTCGTTTGATAAAAACCAGCTTGATAAAAACCTCTTTGAAAAATATTTTTTGGGCCAAGGGAAAAAAAGGAGCATTGGAAACTCTGGGCGGAAAATGGATCTCTTTATCCGACTTATATTCTCAAAACAATATCGTTTTTAGAAAAGAGATTAATGATTTTTATCATGTTGAAAACAGAACCGGCATTGCCCTTGACAGTAATAGGAGTGTAAGAATTCATCATTTATACTCTTTCAGTCATGCAAGGCTTAACAAAAATATAAAACTGATATTTGGTTTGGATAAGTATTTGCCGATTTCAGATAATGGAGTCTTGAATCTGGGGGCTGAACAAAGGTTCGGATTATACAGCAAGATGCCAGATATTAATTTTAAGATGGGCAGTTCCGGCCTGTTTATGTCTATTTCGCAGACAGCAGGCACAGGGCAGGCAAACGAGTCGGTTGTTGCGACCGGGAAAATTCAATATCAGGGTGGATGGGATATGAAAAAAGGTTTCCACAAGCCAATGACAGGATTTTTTCCGCCAGGCAGTGTTTTTAACGACAAACTAAATGATAATTTTATAGAAATATAGGGGGCGGTTATGTTGAAAAAAGAATTATGTTCAATCTGTAAATTTTATGCGGTTTCGTCGATACATGCAGGCAGCGGCACTTCGACATCTGCCGTTGACTTGCCGATTCAAAGAGAACGGC
Organism: Deltaproteobacteria bacterium; assembly: GCA_019314185.1. The sequence continues at coordinate 2,972 of JAFCZU010000332.1, forward strand.
ACACAAACTGGCCGCACATCCAGGCATCCGGTGTGAAAGGGGCGTTCAGAGCGCATTTTAGAAATTTTGCAGATAAAAATAATGACAAACAACTTATCAATCTGGTTTTTGGTTCTGATAAACAGGACGGCTGGGATGAAAAAATAGATAATCTGCCAGGTGCGATGTCAGTATCAGACGCCAGGCTGTTTGCGTTTCCCATGCGGTCAAATATTGCGCCATTTGTTTGGGTGACCTGCCCCTCGGTTCTTAAAAGGCTTAAAACGGATTTGCAGTATATAGGTCTTGGCGAGGGAATGACAACCTATGAACAGGATATTCAGAAAGATAATGCCGTCAGTATTGGAAGTGATAATATTTCTGGACAGGTAGTACTGGAAGATGCGGTTGTGAATGTATCCGATCAAAAAAGTGAAGACAAATTTTTTCAAATAGAAAGACTGCTTCTGATCTCCGATGAAATGTTCGATTATGCAGTCTCATATTGTACTGAAATTCAAACAAATATCAAAATCAACTCAAAAACAGGAACCGCAGAAGACGGGGCGCTGAGATACCAGGAATTCTTGTCTGCTGATTCTGTTTTATACGCGATTGTTCATTACAGCGGAAGAGATTTAGGCGAAATAAACAATGATGACAAGCAAAACCCGCTTGCTGATCTGGTAAAAGATATGAATGCTGAAATGATAAAAAATCATATAGAGAATACTATAAAGGATTTTATCCAAATCGGAGGTGATGAAACTCTTGGCAAGGGGATATGCAAACTCGAATGGATTAATGGGGGTGCAAAATGAGAACACTTGGTCAAAAAAGGGCGGAGTTTGCTTTGGAAAAAGTGCTTGCAATACCTGAAGGCAGAAAGAAAGATTTCAAATCTTTTTCAGCAGGCGCGCCTTCAATGATTTTGCAAAACGGTTTTGGTCAGGCACTGGCGTTCTGGCTTTCAAAGGGAACTGATAAGGATTTGAAAATAAAAGAAGAGGATAAGCATATTGTTTTATTTGACATGATTTGGAAATGGCTTCCCCATGAAAAGGATGATGTGAAAAATAGATTTGTGGAAAAGGACAAAGCCAAAACCCGCACAGATTTGATCAGACAGTTATCCGGCATGGATCAGATTAAATACCTTACAGCCCAAAAAGAAACCCTTGCCCTGCTGGAATGGGTAAAAAGATACGCAAATGCCGAATTATAGGGAGGCTGCCAAATCGTTTAGCAAGGGCAATTTTTCCCTATGGTTCAATAAATTTATTCCCCTGAATGATAAAACCAAATGCAAGCCGTGTGATCAACGCGGTAATGATAAGGAAGTTGTCCAATATTACGAATCCTTCTACAATGGGTTAAAAAATAACCTAACACTCAAGAAGCTGCTTGATGAAAAACAAAGAAGTCAGAAACAATTTTGCAAGATTTATGAAAACGCAGGCTATAAAATTATTAACTATCAAGCCGAATTAAAATCTCCCCTGATAACCGGAATTGGCCAGACTCACCCGAATGAAGTCGGGATGGTTTTTGATCATACTATCGGGATTCCTTATATACCTGCATCAAGTGTTAAAGGAATCGTAAGGTTTGCTTACATGCTGGAACTGATCAAAAGTGAAAACTTGGAACAATTTTTAAATCGAGAAAAAGATGGCATCATTGAATCAATACCTGAAACAAAAATACCAGCAATTTTTGGCGGTGATTTGGAAACAGAAAAGTCAGGGAAGAGTGAGATTGAAAAACGAAGTGGCAGAGTTATTTTCCTTGACGCATACCCTGAAAAAGCACCTCATTTGCACGTTGATATAATGAATCCGCATTATGGTGACTATTATAGCGATGAAAAAGGAAAAATACCTCCCGCTGATTACCTTGCTCCAACCCCTATCAAGTTTTTAACAGTAAAGCCTGGAACAGTATTTACGTTCCGGGCATTGGCGCCAAATGACTCGTATTTTATAGAACCTGTGAAAACCGCTTTTCAAAAAGCACTTGAAGATGAAGGCGTGGGCGCAAAAACTGCTGTCGGTTACGGACGTTTTGAGATCAAGAAAGATCAAAACAGATTGACCGCAGCAACAAAACAAATTCAAAAAACCAAAAGCCCCGTAGAAAAAATGCTTGAAAATTTGTTTTTACTCAAAAAGACAGAAACAGGGCGGATTTCAGGTGAAATTGTGAACAAAATGGAAAAAGAACTCAAAAAAGTTGAAGATAAAGGAGCAATAGCAAAAGCAATAAAAGAAAAATTAGGCACAAAGGGATTTAGAAAGCTTGACAGGAAGAAAGACGGATATCTTTCTAATCTGATCAAACAGTTAGATAACTCTTAGGATTTGTCTGCAAACATACCTAATGACCGAAGAGTTTTTCAGAAAATAATAAAACAAAGCTGGCGCTGAAAAAATACTGGGAAGCTCACGGAAAATGGAAAAAAAAGGAAGAAAGACAAAAGCGGTTCGCAGACAGATGGATAGAATTCAAAAAATCAAGGAAATTCTTGAAGAATCTTGAGGGATGAGGAAGTTATTTTGTCCCCATCCATAGCAAAGGCAAACATGAACCATCAATTAAAACAGATTCGGTTAGCAGCGCTTAAGGAATGTTCTCCATGGGTTTGGGCAGCAATTGCCATACTTAGCGCAAATTTGACATCCAGTGTTATCTGGGAGACTTTAAATATTTGGACTGATGGAGAGAAGAGTAATATTTCATTCTGGCACATTATCTTGCATGTCAGCTTTTGTATTCTTTTTGTATCATTGGTGGTGAAATTTTACCGTAATAGAAATAAATTTTTCCCGCCTCGCACAAGACGTTTTTCAAATAAAGAGGCTGAAAAGAGGAAACATCTTATACTCTTTCTTTCAAGTCTTGATACCACGAGAAGCAATTGCGTTAATGGAGTCCCAGAGGGATTGGAACTTCATTTTGATAATATTACTGAAGATCTTGAAATTATGAAAAAAGCCAAGGAGGACGGGGTGCGGTGGAATTGGGAAATGCCATTACGAGCTATTAACCATCATTTGGGAATGCTGGAAACAATAACGCTCATTTGTTCCGAAAAATCTCTTAAACAAGCACACTTATTTCTTAATATTTGCAGAAAATACAATGAGCTTAAGAGTATCCACTTTTATCTATTGCTCCAAAAAAAATGTGAGCAAAAACATTTAGACATAGCCTTTATAGATCGTGCTAATGACTTCAAATCTAAGGAGTTTATTGATTTTCAAGGACTGGATTTTGAGAGCTTTGATAAACTTACCGATGCCTTTGTATATCTACTTCAGCTTGATATGTTTAAAAAAGCTGAAGTAGATATCATGATTGATATTACCGGAGGACAAAAGCCAACCAGCATTGTAGGGGCGGCAATAACTTTCAACCAAAAAATAAAAGCCCAGTATATACAAACAGGCGATGAAAATCGTGCCCTCAGTTATGATGTCATACTTGCTTCTTCACACACAGGAGGCTTCGGACTTTGATAATAATTGATCTTGATACCTTTTATGCAGAATCAGCCAAACTCTCAGCCGTGCCGACCTACATCGAAAAAGCCTTAAAGCAAGCCGGCGAAGGAAAAGAGATAATCCTCACAGGCAAAGCCCCTGTCTGGCTCTATTTATCAGTTGCTCATGCCCTACACGGTAAGGCAAAAAAACTGACATATCGGTCTCCTGTAACCGGCGATGTGGTGATATTTGACCAC
>JAFCZU010000333.1 GCA_019314185.1 Deltaproteobacteria bacterium
ATTAAACATCGATTCTGATATGAAAATAGCTCTGTTTAATTTATCATGGATATATGCGACGAATAACGACGAACAATTCCGGAATGGCAAAGAGGCGATCAGGCTATCTGAAAAACTTTGTAGCTTACAAGACTATAAACATCCTTTATCGCTTGATGCGCTTGCAGCGGCCTATGCAGAAATAGGAAAATTTGATACAGCAGTTTCCACGGCTAAAAAAGCAGTTGAACTGGCATTGCTGTATGGCCCTAATGAGCTGGTTTCAGGAATAAATAAACGAATTAGTTTATATAAATCAGGTCAACCTTATCGACAAGTGCCCCAGAAAAAAATATATACTGAAACAAAAAACAAGTGAATTTTCCCGCTATGAAAGGCGCGGAAATATTTTTTTGCGATTCATACGTTATTACAACGGGGAAAAATTAAGAAAGTCGAAAAATTCTTTTCCAAAGCTGTCCAAATTGATCCCGGTTATAAGGAAGCCACAAACAATCTTCTACTTATAAAGAAAATGTTTAAGCAGGATGAAAAATAACAATAAAACAGCATATGATTTTCTATTTAACCGGCGCAGAGAGATTGTTATATGCATATTTCTCATTACCACAACTCTATCTGTATATTGGCAGATAACAAATCATGAATTTATCAACTATGATGACGGGCTTTATGTAACTGAAAATTCCCATGTCCAGACAGGTCTTACATTTGAAAGTATAAAATGGGCTTTTACAACCTTTCATGCATCAAACTGGCATCCGCTGACATGGCTGTCTCACATGCTGGACTGTGAACTTTACGGATTGAATCCAATGGGACATCACTGGACCAATCTGCAGATACATCTGATAAATACCCTGCTGCTGTTTTTTATTCTTCAATATATGACCGGAGCGATCTGGAAAAGCGCTTTTGTAGCCGCGCTTTTTGCCCTGCATCCTCTGCATGTGGAATCGGTTGCATGGGTGGCGGAAAGAAAAGATGTATTAAGCACTTTCTTTGGAATGCTGACAATTTCAGCCTATATAATGTATGTAAAAAAAAAGAATCTCTTAAAATATTCCCTGGTATTTATATTTTTGTCATTGGGACTTATGGCAAAACCTATGATGGTTACATTGCCGTTTGTTTTGCTTTTGCTTGATTTCTGGCCGCTAAAAAGGCTTAAGCTCACCTTAAATCAAACATCAGGTCAAACTTCAAATTTACTTCTCCTGATACGGGAAAAAAGTCCCCTTCTTGTGCTGGTAGCCATCTCATCCATGCTCACCCTTATTGCCCAGCAGAGTGTAGCATTGAGGACTCTCGAAAGTTTCCCCTTGCAAGCACGTGTTGCCAATGCGTTTATTTCATATGCAAGTTATATCGGTAAGACATTGTGGCCGTTACATTTATCGGTTTTTTATCCTTTTCAAGAGAATTCCATACCTTTCTGGAACACTTCTGGATCTACTCTGATAATTGCAGTCTTATTGGTTATTGCAGTAAATACATCAAAAAAATACCCGTACATTTTAGTAGGCTTGCTCTGGTTTCTTGTAACTCTTCTCCCTGTTATCGGAATTATTCAAGTAGGTGACCAGGCAATGGCCGACAGGTACACATACATACCTCTCATCGGGATCTTTATTGCTACGGCATGGGGTGGTTCAGATCTTTTAAAAAAATGGACTAACAAAAAGATTGTTCCTGCTATTCTCGCAATCTCAGTCCTTTTAGTATTAACAATGCAAAGCTTCCTTCAGGCAGCTCACTGGAAAAACAACATTACGTTATTTGAAAATGCAATTAAAGTAACGGAAAACAACTGGCTGGCGCATAATAATTTAGGCATAGCTTTATTTAGTAAGGGCAAACTCGATAAGGCCATTTATCATTATAAAAAAGCTATAAATATAAGACCTGATACTGTTAGTGCTATTAAAAATCTTGGCGTTGCAATGTCTGACAAAAGTAATTTTGAAGAAGCTGCTAAGTATTTTAGTAAAGCCCTTGTGATAAATTCTGAGGATTGGGATGCTCACTATAAGCTTGGCGGTATTCTAACAAAGCAGGGCAAATTTAATGAAGCAATACGTCATTTTGAAGAAGTTATTAGAATAAACCCCGGCTATGCTCCAGTTTATAATGAAATAGGGATTATATTTGCACAAAAAGGAAAACTGCAAAAATCCAATGATTTTTTTTCAAAAGCAATACAGATCGAACCTGATTGCAAGGAGGCCAGAGATAATCTTTTGATTTTAAAGCAACTAATGCGGCAGGATAAAAAATAACATGAAAACAATATATGATATGGATAATTATGAATCATTCCAAGGCTAACCGCTTTCAGGATTTTTTTGAAGAAAGCAAATATACTCTTCTGAAAAACTATCTATACAATTATCGCCTCCGGAAAATGGCTGTAGAAAAAAGCCTGCAACACGAAAACATAAAATTGATATTAGAGGTTGGAAGCGGATTCAGGGGTGCGAAACTTAAGATATGTCCCTTGGTTATGAGTTTTTCCCTTTACTCTATTACGCGGCAAATCAATTTATGCCTTGACTATAATACAAATATCGCATATAAATGCTTTGACTTTGTTACAAATTTTGTTTCATTTTCAGGGGGTGAAATTTGTTTTACAGGAAGATAATTGACGAACTTAAAAAATGGGCCTCAAAAAAAGATAGAAAACCGTTGATCCTCAGGGGTGCAAGACAGGTTGGAAAGACGACCGCCATAGATATTTTTTCAAAGGAATTTGACCGGTATATATACCTTAATCTGGAAAAAAAGGAAGACGCGGAAATATTTAATAACGACCTTCCCCTGAAAGACCTCATCCAGGCTATTTACCTGTCAAAAAACATTTCCCCTTCAGAAGGCAAGACTTTACTGTTTATTGACGAGATACAGAACTCACCGCAAGCAATGAAAATGATGCGCTATTTTTATGAATCTGCCGTGGACATCCACGTTGTAGCCGCAGGGTCATTACTCGAAATAGTAATCGGCAGGGAACAGATCAGCTTTCCTGTTGGACGCGTTCAATATATGTTCATGTACCCTTTGACATTTGAAGAATTCCTTGCCGCAATCAAAGCCGAACAGGCGCTGAACCCTTACAACACAATTCCATGCCCTGAGTTTGCCTTTACTCAAATCCTGCGTCATTTTCATAAATACTGTCTTATTGGAGGAATGCCCGAAATTGTTAAAAATTACGCTGAGGAAGAAAATATATCTTCCTTAACCCCGATCTATCAGGGACTTTTGACTTCTTATCTGGATGATGTAAGCAAGTACGCTCGAAATGCGACAATGAACCAGGTAATAAGGCATGCAATTGAGACAGCGCCGTTTGAAGCCGGAAAGAGAATAAAATTCCATGGGTTTGGCAGATCGAATTACAGATCGCGGGAAATGGGAGAGGCGCTAAGAACTCTTGAACGCGCAATGCTTATTTATCTTCTCTATCCGTCAACTTCTACGGAGGCTCCAATAGTTCCCGATCTGAGAAAATCACCAAGGCTTCAATTTCTTGACACTGGATTGATCAACTATTTCGTTAATCTACAAAGCTATTTTTACAAGATCGGTGATCTCCATTCGTTTTATCAGGGTCTACTTGCGGAGCATATCGTAGGACAGGAATTACTGGCAATAGATATTAAAAAGCCGGGAAAAACATCGTTCTGGATTAGAGAAAAAAAACAGTCGAATGCGGAAGTGGATTTTATAATTCCCTATAAAGAATACATCATTCCCGTAGAAGTAAAAGCAGGGAAGACAGGGGCGCTGCGTTCATTGCACCAGTTTATAGACATATCAAACCATCCATATGCAATAAGGCTTTATGCCGGGCCGCTGGGAAAAACCCTGGCACGAACACCAGAGGGGAAACCATATACGCTTTTAAATCTTCCATACTTTCTCGCAGGGAAAGTATATGATTACATCGAGTGGTTAATAGATCAAAAGTGACCAGATCAACCACGGTAACGAGCTTCATGTATGATTAAATATATGAGGCCGCACCATTTACAGGAATAACTATGAATCATTCCTATACAATTACCGCCTCCGGAAAATGGCTGTAGAAAAAAGCCTGCAACACGAAAACATAAAATTGATATTAGAGGTTGGAAGCGGAATTTCTCCTGTAATGACAGTAACCCGGGATATTATATATTCAGATCTGTCTTTTGCAGCCATCCGACTTCTTAAACATTCCTGCGGAAAAGGATATTATGTTGTCGCGGACGGCATTAATCTGCCGTTTAAATCCGAAGCTTTTTCTCACACTATCAGCTCAGAAGTACTTGAACATCTAAAAGATGACCAAAAGGCCATTAAAGAATTGGCCAGGGTTACGGAACCGTCCGGGAAGTTTATCTTAACCTTTCCGCACAAAAAATCATATTTTGCCAATGATGACCGTTTTGTAAATTACTTTCGACGCTATGAACTTTCTGAGATGAAGGATCGATTAAAAGAAGCGGGATTCAGGCCGATTAATATACACAAAGTGTTGGGTCCACTGGAAAAGATTACAATGAGCTTTGTCGTGTATTGCTTTTCCTTAATCCAAAGAATAAAAAGTGACAAAATAACCAAGACAAATACTACTTCTGGATTAATGAATATTTTTGGTCAATTTTTCAAGTGGGCCAATCGATTTTATATGCTGCCTGTATGGATAGACGCAAAAATTATGCCCCGCTCTTTGTCGGCTGTCTTATTGATTAAGGTGGAAAAGAATTAAAATTTCAGTAATGGTTTTGCCGCTAATGGAATCCCTCATTGTGGGAAAACGGGGTCATTATGTTGCCAGTTTAGTTATGTTGTGAGTTTTTAGATATACTTTCCAAGGTGTTAAATAAATATATTTTCTTTGAATTTAATTCTTATACTTGAGTTGTCATCAGAATACAAAAGAAATTCTTAGTGGATCATATGTCATAAGCTCCCTGAATAAGAAATTG
>JAFCZU010000334.1 GCA_019314185.1 Deltaproteobacteria bacterium
GTTTCCAGGAGGACGACATTTAATAATATTGCAGATATAAACCTGCTCCCTTGTTAGTTTTATAGCCTGGATTATCTTTGTAAGAAGCTTGCCGGCACGGCCGACAAATGGCTCTCCGCTTGCATCTTCATCAAAACCCGGCCCCTCGCCGACAAACACAAGCCTTGCTCCGGGATCACCTTTGCCAAAGACAATATTTTTACGTGTGTTTGAAAGTTTGCAGCGCCGGCAGTCGCCAAGATCAGCGCGTATTTGCTCCAGGCTTTCCGGTATAAATGGCGTGTCTCTTCCCCAGCATTCAATGATCTCAAGACTTTTCTTTTCACAGTCAAAACCGCTGCACCCGGTTTCAGCAAGAAAACGAAGATAGTTTTTTACATCTTCAACAGCAATATTTAAATCCTGGTCATTTGTCATTTGATAATTAGTTACTCAAGTTTCGCACCCTTGATTTCTATCAATATCAAGACGGTAAGGGTTGAAAATAGCATTTTTACAGCGAAATCATTTGCTTATATTTTGTAAGCAGCAACCTGTGCGGCACAATTTCTAACCCTTGCCGTCTAACGCTTTGGCTAAATTAAAGGGTGCGAAACTTGAGTTAGTAAGCGTTCACCCTTTTTGTTCGACCTATCAAAGTCATGCCAGACCATATCCGATAATGCTTCTGCCGGTCTGTAAACATCCAACTTGTAAACTCGTTTCATCCCTGCCTGTGCGTGCCCGCAAACACGCAGACAGGTCCCCCAAATTTCTACTTTCTAATTTCAAGCCATGAACGGCTACAATAATTATCCCTGTCGACACCATATATAAATATCCTTTTGCGTTCTATGCTGTCAACTTATAAACTTAAGTTTCGCACCCTTGATTTCTATCAACATCAAGACGGTAAGGGCTGAAAATAACATTTTTACAGCAAAATCATTTGCTTATATTCTGTAACTGGCAACCTGTGCGGCTAATATCGGCTTCTGCCGCGCAACCAAACACTCCGTACTGAAATTGAAATACAAGATCGCTGACCGCATCTTTTGCCCCTCTGCCAGGACGGTATCCATACGAGCAGGCCAGAAACTCCGGCACATAAATGGCTCCCAGAATCATCGCCGCCGCCTTCTGAACAATCTTGTCCTCCAGCGCCGGTATGCCAAGAGGGCGTTTCTTTCCGTTTTCCTTCGAAATGTACTCCCGCCTGCAGGCTACGTACTTCCGTCAAGTCCTTCACATCCTTGCCTTTAACGGATGATCTTGTTTTGTTTTCGGTGCACGTTACAATCCTCGGCGACCGAAACAAGTTTCATTTCGGAGCGATACCAGCACGTTGCGATTGTTAGCGGATTTTTTTATAGCTATTATTTTTCTTTGTTTTCCTCAGATTTTTCTTTGAAGATAGTTGAGAATTCCGGTGAAACAGACTGTATATGCAAATCCCGCTGAGGGAAAGGAATGATAACACCAGCTTCTTTTAATTTTCTGAAAAGGACAAAATAATAATCGCTGACCAAACCGGAACGTATTCTCAGTCGGGTCATTCGGCACCAGACCCTAATTGAAAAGTCAAGACTGCTCTCTCCATAGCCTTCAAAAAAGACTCGAATAGGGTGATCTCTATCTTCTACAGTAATTTCTACTTCTCTTGCCGCCTCTGTGGCCAATTTGACAATTTCATCCGGGTCTGAGTTGTATGAGACCCCAAAAGGTATATTTAACCTGCGCCAATCATCACTGTATGTCCAACTGTTGACCCTTCCGGAAACAAATTCTGAATTCGGAACAATTATATCATCTCCATTAAAAGTTCTGATAATTGTTGCCCTGATAGCAACCTTTTTCACCTCTCCTGTAAGTCCGCCTTCCAGCATAACAATATCGCCACTTTTTATAGACTGCTCTACTAACAGAATGATTCCGCTAATAAAATTATTAGCAATTGTTTGCATCCCGAAACCTATGCCAACACCTAAAGCGCCCACAAGTACGGTTAGTTGAGTTAAATCAATCCCGACAGCCGTCAAAATAATAAAAACGCTGATTACAAGGAAGATGTAATATCCCAGTGTAGTTATTGAACTAACTGACCCTGTGGACAATTTTGTTTTTTCATACAAAACGGTCGCTGTTTTTCTGCGAATTAACCTCAAGATCACAACGCCGGCAATCAGCAGGATTATAAGTTTAAATATGGAAGCAAGTGTTATGCTGGTTTCGCCAACAACAAATAAAGGATAAAAGAGAACAGACTTGATATTATTCCATGATTTGATCCATGTTTTTTCAAAAGAATCTCTATACTTTTCATGCCAGCTCATTTCTCCTAAAAGAAAATCAAGAAACCATCTGATCTCGCTGGAGAGAAAAATAATATTTTTCTGGGTGTCTACCGCACTTGTTATAAGCTCATCTGTCATCTCTTTTGTTTTTGATATCTGCCTTAAAAGCGCTGATAGGGAATCTTTTATTTTTTGTTCTGATGAAAGTTTTATTTTATCAGAGATAATCGATATCTGTTGAGTTAGCTGCAACTTTTTTGTGCCTGCCTGGGCTATTGTTTCGGTTAATGATGTCCCTGTTTCTTGAAGATAGGTCAGTTTGTCTTGCCACATTTGCATTGTTTCAAGGATCTTTACATCCCTGTTTGATCTATGATACCAATTCAACCAATAATATTGGTATGATGCATCAAGAGTATTGACTTTCAAGTTAAGCATCTTTTGATCTAAACTGGAGTTTTTAATTTGAATAGTTTCTATTATGGCTTCGAAACGCTTCTTTTCTAATTCTAAAAAATATTGTACCGTGATATCTTCTCGATAACTATTTAATCTATCTACTATATTTCCCAGGTCAAGTTCATATCTTAATCGCTTATTGTTCAGTATGTTTTTTTCTTTTTGAAGCTTTTCCGAAGCAGAGTTTTTTTGAAGATTGAAGTCGTCAAGCCTTCTTTTCGCTTTTAACAGGTTATCTTCCGTTATACGTATGTTCTCCAAACAGATTTTTATTAATTTTTTTCCATCGTCCCGTAATTTATGCAGAGAATCTATTTTATAAGGTATTTTTGAAAGCCGAAGTTTCAGAAGTGAATATTCCAACTGTAAGCTATAAAACTCTGCCAGAGTTTTATAGATCATACCCTTTTCTGCTGAATTCTCTTTTTTCATTCCAGCATAGCTGAATAACAAAGATTCCAGATTGTTTTTGATGGCGGTAAGCTTATTATTTTGCAGATCAACTTCTTTAGTATATTTATCAAGTTGTTGTTGAACTTCACGCTGGAATAATCTGATACTCTTGAAAACGCTAATACTATAAGGAGCTGCGCCCAATTGTGGTGCTTTAACAGTCAAATCGCTGGTTTTTTTTAACTCGGACCCAAGTCTTTGAAATTGAAATTTAATCCCTTTGAAAATATTTATTGTATCTTGAATTTCTTCTTTTTCACTTTGGTTTACTGTTTGCCCTAAAAGATTCTCCGCTTCTGATAAAAGTTGTTCTATTTGCGTCTGTTGCTTTTCCCCAAAAGAAATTATATCTTCAGTTGTCCCTTTGTACAGCCTTGTTTCGATGGCTTTAGAAATATTTGGGAACTCCGCAAAAACATTTGCGGGAAATGCTGTTAACAGGGAGATAACAATCAGAAGATTGATGATACTTTTCATATTAATAAAATTCATTTTTAATTTTGTGAAACCGCGTCGTGGTAGGAATGCCGGTTGCCCGACACCCCCACACAGTCCCGGACGTGCTGTTTTCCCGCATCCGGCTCCTCGGTTGTACTCGTTTCCGCGTCAGCTTATCCCAACGCAACCTGATGAAGACGTCTCTTTTCCGTCGGTTTCGGTCTGGGTATTCCCGTGTATTCAAGCACACGCTTGAATTTGTCCCAATTATAGCTTTTGCGCTGACTCCTGCGATTCAACCATTTCTTCGCGCGTAGTTAATGACCTCACTGTAAAAAAGACCATACTGAACGGGAGTTCCCTGAATCTCCTAAATCTCGGAGAGCATCTAAAAGAGGCCCAATCCATTTTACAAATGCAGCTTTTTTATTTTTTGCCATAATCGTATATTTTGTCTCCTGCCAACGGTGAGCATGACCGGCCGGGAAAGCCAACTATATATTGGCAAAAGCGAGTTTTGCGAAAAACTTCGCTATAGCAAAAAATGCCCCGGCTTTTCCGGTCGGAGTCAATGCGTTTGTTTGTTCAAGTAAGCCGCTACGCGGCAGATATCTGAGCCAGACTTGGCTTTCTTTCAGTGTAATACCTTCCATTTTTCATAAATCTTTCATTAAAACAAACACTTCATGTAAACTTTAAGGGTTATTTTTTAAAACCCCAATAAAGGAGAAGTGTTATGATGAAAGATTACTATGAAAAATCAATGAGAGCCCTTCAGCTTGCAGGGATGAGCGAACGCACCCAGCGATGCTACACCCGTTCTGTTCGACAGATTGTAGATTTTTATCAAAAAACCCCCGATCTT
>JAFCZU010000335.1 GCA_019314185.1 Deltaproteobacteria bacterium
TGGGACTATTTCTATGATCCTATTGGCAAGAAAATGATTGCCCTTGTACGGAAGCTGATCAAATTACGTCGAACACATCCCCAGTTTCGCTATGGCGTGCATTTCTTCTACAATCATCATGACCGGTACCAATCAAAGGGCCTCATGCTATTTTCGCGAAGATACGGTAACAACTTTAGCCTGATTGCGCTCAATTTTGGTGACCAGGAGCAGACAGTGCCATTTGTTTTCCCATTTGGCGGTGATTATCGGGAAGAACTCCACGGACACGAAAATTTGAAAGACATTGTTTTCAGAGAGCAGTCATGGCTCACGGTCCCAGGCAACTATGGGCGTATCTGGACTTTACAATGAAAGTCGGGTCTTCATTCTTGATAGACAGACTCTTTTGCTGAACAAAAGCCGTAAGATCGTTTGATGATAAAGGAGCGATTATGGCATGACCATTGAGAATAGCCTATCCTGGAGTATTTTAGCATCTTACATCACGGGGAAACGAGAGAAAAGATATCTTAAAGAGCCAAAGGAACAGAAAAAAGTTTCTTTTATATCGCAAGCAAGTCGTTGCATTGCCATGAAAAATCGGTCAAGATAATAGACTTAGAAAAAAGATCAGAAAGATAGAAAGCAAGTTAAAACTATCAAGAATGAAGACCCCCTTTCTTTCTTTTCTTCTTTTGACGGCCACGAAGTGGTTATTTTCAAATGCGAACGTCATAGGAATTAACAGCTTGCCGCGGGTCAGACGGGTCCTGATGTCCGGTGAACGGTCAGCCTACGCCTGGTATCTCCTATCTGCAAGGCACTTAAAAGATGGTAATGAAAGCGATTGAAAACATGAGTCATTGGGGTTGTATAATCATCTTTATAGCCATGGGTTTGTGGCCAAGCCAGGCCCTCTCCAGTAAGGGAGAACCTCGGGATCTAAAAGCCATCACAGGAAAGGATTTTTTTGACCAGTTGATGAGCAAAGGCGAAAAAGATGGTTTCCAGTACAACCTAAGCCAATGCGTGGTGGAAGGAGCGATACCAGAAATATTCAAAGTCAAATTCAAAGGCGTTATAAGGATTTCCAATGTCATCTTTGAAAACGATATTACAATTAGACAAGCCACCTTCGTGAAAACTGACGGGAACACCCCAGGCAAAGGTGATAATCAGGCTTTTGTCAAAGCCGTAACTTTCAAGAAATGTATTTTTAAGGGCGTGGTCAGGGTCATTTCTTCAAACTTTGTTAAGGGCATTTCATTCGAAAATTGTGAATTTGAGGATGAGGCATATTTTACTGACACTTGGTTTAGCCCATTCCTGTATGGTGAGAATAGGATTAGTGGGACAACCTGTTTTGAGAATTGTACTTTCAAGAAAGACCTTAACTTGCTCCGTAGCGTATTCTTCACCTTTGTCGATTTTACAAACTGCCGTTTCCATGGTGACTCAATCTTCGGCTATTATCCCTACAATGAACGTCAAGCCTTCGCGGAAGGTGAACAGGACAACGAAACGAAAAAGGCTATTTTCACAGGAGGGGTTAATTTTACGAGGAGTATATTTAAAGGGAAGGCCTTTTTCCCCTATACCGAATTTTTCCAGGCCAATTTTAGTGATACCATATTTGAAAGCCAGGTCCATTTTTCCAAGACAAAATTCCAGGGAGAGACTAATTTCTCTCGTGCCACCTTCAAAGCTAAAGCAGATTTTGAAAGGGCCATATTCTATTCAAATCAATCTAACGCAGGCCGATCTGGAAAGACCTCCGATACAGCTAATTTCTATAAGGTTTTCTTCAAGGAAGATGTCTCCTTCAGCAAATCCATTTTCCTGATCCCCGTCGATTTTAAAAGAGCCAGCTTTAGCCAGAGGGCTTTCTTTAACAACACCTTCTTTAACAGGGAAGCAAAGTTTGAAATGTGCCTTTTTGGAAAGGAACTCTTTGGCTCAAAAATGAACGACTTGGATTACATAAAGAGGGAGGTGACCTTTTTCAAACTGAACGAGAGTTGGAAAAAACTGATAAAGAACTGGAAAGATCGGAACAAAAATTCTGAAGAACTGGCAGGATGCAACGAGGATTGGCGTGTTGAAGTTGCAATCTGGAAAAAGATAAAAGCCAAGGATGATCCCACCGCTCAGGTCAAGACCGAGATCAGAAGCTATCTCCAACGAAAGTTCGGAAAGGTCGGAATGGATCTCGATCAATCGAGCGGTGTTTTTCTTCGCGAGAAAGAAGATCTTAGGGAATTAATCGAATCTTGGCAGGGCAAAGAGGCATATATCGGCCAAAAGTCCTTTAAGATTATCAATGATGGTGACCTTTCGTGTGATCAAAACAGCTTTGCCTTCATAGGCTCTCGCTTTGGTGGGGATTTGGACTTCAGGGGATCCCGGTTTAACAAGGCTGATTTCAGCTCTGGTGAAATCATGACCGTTTTCTATGGAGCGGCGGATTTTTCCAATGCCTCCTTTGAGAAGATTGCCTTTGACGGGACATTTTTTTTGGGAAAGGTTTCCCTCTCATTAGAAAAGCTTTTTTGTAAAAGCGGCATGATTTCCAGAAGCCTTACTATCCTGGACCTGCCGAAACTTGCTTACAAACGGCACCTTCGAGCAGAAGGGGATCTTCTCCAGGGCAATTCAGCAAGTCTCAAGAATCTCTACGATCAGCTTGAAATCCTCTTTAGAAAGAATTCTCAAGTCCCGGAGGCCAACGAGATGGCCGTCAGGGCTTCGTGGATTAAACTCAGGACCGGCCAGGATATGCAGGCTTCCTTCTTTACCCTCATAGCCCTGCCAATAAGAAACATCTTGTTGATAATGTTCGCTTTCAATCTATTTTTCTATTACCATCTTCTTAATAAACGAAGCATTTATGGCCGGACTTCTGAAAGTTCATTCAAACCGGGGAAACTGCCGCTGATTCTCGTTCACTCTTCGGAAGAACCCGGTACAAAAAAGATCGAACATCCCAAAAAGAAATTGCAAAGATATACGTGGCCCCTTTTCTTGTGCCTGGGAACTTTCTTTGCGGTCTTTAGTCTGGGAAGTGAATACGTGACCAAGGATAAAAATTGTCTCAGACAGATGAAGATATTAAGACTGGCTGGATTCATCATCTTGCCTTTGTTCATATACAGCTTGGCTAAACGGAGTCAAGGTCTACATGCTCTTGTAACCTTTATGTAATAGGGGGAGAATAGAATGAAATTGGTGGTTAATTTTCTATTGATTCTTAGCATCATATTGGCTGTAGCCCTGACTGCTTGGGCAGACAGTGTCCAGGGGGTTGTCGTGCACGATGAAACACCAGTTAGTTATCGGCGAGTCTATATAGGAGACAATCAAGCCTTGACCGATGATCATGGTAACTTTGTAATGTGGCTTGACCCAGGAGAGTATGACATCCGGGTCCAAGGATTCAACAACTGCGAACCACCTACCGTGGAGGTCAGGCCAGGAGAACGGACCGAGTTCGTAATTCATGTGTCCCGGTAATAATCGCAAAGCAAACGTACAAATTGTGCCGCATATTACATAACATTTCTGAATAGTAATAGTTTACCATAAAATAGGGAGGCTCTCATGCTGCCATCTGATCTATCGCCTGATTTTGTGAGGATCTTAGCGTCACTCGCAAAACTGGTTGTTCTTGCCATGCTTTTGGAACGTGCTCTTGTCATTATTTTTGACTATCGGTGGTACAAGAAAAAGCTGGACAAGTTTGGACTAAAAGTGCCGATCTCCCTCATGGCGTCTTGGTTGATCTGTCATTACTATAAGTTTGATGTGCTTAGCGCACTGTTTGAGCCTAAACAAACAACACACATGGGTATATTTTTAACTGCGGCAATAGTGGCAGGCGGAAGTGCGGGGGCAATTACGCTTTTTCAGGGAGTCTTTAAGTTCAGCAAAGAGGCACAGGATGTTATGAAGGAGGCGCAAAGGGCGGAAGCTGAGACACGCAAAATGAAAGCTGCGGCAGAAATAGCGACTGCCGAAGCTGATGTCGCTGAAGCTCACGCACGCAAAGCACAAGCTGAAGTACGAATGAGATAAACACAAGAGAGGAAAGTTGGGATATGTAGGCAAAAGTGGTCACATCTTCAATATTAAATATTCCCCAATATTATCATTTCTCAGAGTTAAAAGTATGTAAGGGGACAGCCCCGAATATTGAAAAATTATCAGAGTCACGGGGTCACAGGGTCATGGGATCACACAGGGTCATGGGGCAGGTCTTCATTCATGACGGATAGGCTCTTTTGATGTGCAGAGG
>JAFCZU010000336.1 GCA_019314185.1 Deltaproteobacteria bacterium
TGTAAAAAGAATATTGTCCGCTTTTCCTGATTTGCGCTGTTTCAGCAAGAAACAATATGCCAATATTTTCAACCGATAATGATTTCAATCATTATAAAAAACATATTCCAATTGATCTTCACGTGCCAAGAGTGACAAAAAAATAAAATGTCTATCAAGACATCTAATTCTGGGGACAGCTTACTTAATTGAAGCTCCACGCCGCAAGCAGCGGGGAATGAGTTCGCTTTTGCGGTTCACAAAAAAGTATGTATGGTGTTCCCGGAAATCACATAAATTTCTTGCAGGAATTTATGCATAAACTGTATAAGTTGGTTGCGGGAGTTGAATGTCAGCCTGTTTCTTTCTTTTAATCATGACCTCGAGAACAAAAAGAAAAAGTTCGCTTTCAGGAGGTGAAAATGTACATGTACAGGAACACGGTTTTGAAAATACATTTATGTTTCATCTTTGGCCTGCTGCTCTTAATGACAGGATGTGGGCCAGCATTGAGGCAAGCAGCAATAAAAGGTGATATTAATAGTGTAAAGGCGTTGCTTGACCAAGGTGTTGATGTGAATGAAAAGTTTCTTGGTAGTTGGACGGCTTTGATGCTCGCATCAGACAATGAACACATTGAAGTCGTGAAGATGTTGCTGGACAGAGGCGCTACTAATATCAATGCAACCTCTGTTGGTTGGACGGCCCTAAGTATGGCGGCAAGGCGCGGGCATACTGATATTGTGAATCTCCTTATAGATAGAGGCGCTGATATAGATAAAGCTATTTGGGGGCTGAGAGGTAACCCGTATGGCAAACATGCCATTGAGCTTCTTAAGGAATTCAAACAACAAAGAATCGCACGCAAGCCTGTAACAGTGATACCAAAACCGTCTCAAGAGGTTTTGCCTGTCGTCAGATCCGATGTCGACGAACTTCCTGTGATGCAGGTGAAGCCAAACCAGAACGCTTATGCAATCGTCATTGGAGTTGAAAAATACCGGCAGAACCTGCCGAAGGCTGATTTTGCAGACAATGATGCTCGTGTTATGGCAGAGTATCTCACGAAGGTCATGGGCTATCCTGAAGAGAATATTGTTACACTTATAAATGACAGGGCGCTGAAGAGTGATCTGGAAAAATATATCGGGAGGTGGCTTCCCAATAACGTCGAAAAAGACAGCTCTGTATTTATCTATTACTCTGGTCACGGCGCGCCCAATCCTAAAACTGGTGATGCGTATCTCGTTCCATACGATGGAGATCCCTCATTTATTGAAGAAACGGGATATCCCCTGAAAAGGCTTTATGCGAAGCTGGACAAACTACCTGCCAAGGAAATTATCGTTGTCCTTGATTCCTGTTTTTCAGGCGCGGGCGGCAGAAGCGTTCTCGCCAAAGGCGCCCGTCCTCTCGTTATGAACATGGAGAAACAGGCATTTCACAGTGACAGGATAGCAATTCTTGCAGCCTCATCTGGAAGTCAGATAAGTTCGACCCATGATAAGGAGGGGCACGGCCTCTTTACATACTTTCTGCTCAAGGGGATTAAGGAAGGTAATACCCAGCTTGGAACGCTCTACAATTACCTTAAACCGCAGGTGGAAAGGATCGCTCGAAAAACGTATAATAACGAGCAAACCCCAGGACTGATTGCTCCAAAGGGGCTTTTGAACCTGAGACTTTACGAACGATAGATACAGAAGGTGGGTTATGAAAAAGATAGTTGCGTTTCAATCCTTGCTGTTTTGATTTTGCTGGCGGGCTATGCAACGTTGTTAACTTTAAGGGGCAGATTTGCTTTAAGGAAATAATAAAAAAGTATTTGTGCAAGGAGGCATATTATGAGAAAAATTACCCTGTTATTCCTTTTTTTACTTATGTTTGCCGGCTGTGCCGGAATAGATATAAAACCCATTACTGCCGAAAAGGCACAAAATGCACACAAAACAGGCACAGATGACAAAGGATATATTGTTTACAGTCCAGTGGTTATTATTGAGATTAAAGAAGAGATGATATGCTTGGAGCAAGATGCCAACGGAAAATGTGTGAAAAGTAAAACTGTCTGCAAAGCGGAAAAATTGCCCTATTTGTTACCGGACTACAGCAAACCATTTCTGATCAGGCCTCAGTCCGGGTTCGGGAAAACCGATGTAGAACTTAATATCGCGGAAGGCTGGTGTCTGGATTCAGTAAAGGACAAATCTGATAATACGGCAGTGCTTGGAGATGTTATAAAAGCTGTCAAAGAGGTCGCAGCTATTGCAAAAAGCCTGACACCACCTTCTGATAAAATTGAAGGATGCCCGAAAACAGGACTCTACAGGCTGGAATATTCAGAAGGCAAGCTTGAGCTTGTTCCGCTGTTGATTTATTATAAAGAGGAAAATAAAAAATGAAACCAGCAACAAGATTATTTTTGTATTTGATGGAGGCTGGGTTATGAAAATGAAGGGCAATTTAATTTCTTTAATCAGTGTAATCTTTATTCTGTCTGCGATCATGGCGATGACTGGGTGTTCGACCATCCATAAAGTAGGGGTATTAAACGCGGACGTCGGGATTATCGAAGGTATAGCAAAAAAAATCCCGCTCAAAGCAGCCCTGTACGTTCCAGATGCAACAAAGGCATACTCTTGTATTGCACCAATTCCTTTAGGTGCTTGGGAATATAATTTTGGAGAATATATAACACAAGCATCTTTCACGGCATTTGTACAGGTATTTGAAGAAATAGCAGTTGTTAAAGGGAGGTATAATCTTGAAGGCTTTGATGTCGTAATAGAACCAGAATTTGTTAAAGAAAAGACACGAGTCGATATAAGTTTTAGTAAAACTGATTCCACTGTCGGTGTGGATTACCGTGTATCTGACCGTGATGGTGTGTTCTGGAAGAATGTATTTGTTGGTAATTCGACAACTGGCGGGAAAATAAGCGAGCAGGGAGCAGATGGGATAGCCTTATCTAAGGCTGTGGAGCAGGCAGCGCTCCAAATGTGGGCGGATTTTAATAACAAAACAATAATTAACAAGCTCTATGCAAAACGCATCTCACCCTCTAAGCCAATGCTAGAAGAAAAAATTGAAGCTTTTTCTAAAGCGCCCGTCATCAAATCCGATATTGACGAACTCCCCGCCATAATATCAGAGCCCAGAAAAAATGCCTATGCCGTCGTTATCGGGATTGAAAACTACCGCAGTTTGCCGAAATCCGATTATTCAGGAAAGGATGCCGCGCTGGTTAAATCCTATCTGAAGGTGCTCGGGTATCCGGAAAGGAATATCGACGTCATAACTGATGAAAAGGCCACAAGAACGGATATTGAAAAATCTCTGGAGGCGTGGCTTCCCAATCGGGCAAAAAAAGACAGCACTGTTATTGTTTATTTCTCCGGTCATGGTGCGCCAGAGCCTTCTACTGGAGAAGCCTATATAGTCCCTTATGACGGTGATCCAAATTACCTGTCTGTAACCGGCTACCCCCTGAAGAGGCTTTATGAGCGGTTGGGAAAATTAGAGGCAAAAGAGATTATAGTCGTTCTTGATTCTTGCTTCTCCGGCGCAGGGGGAAGGAGTGTCCTTGCCAAGGGGGCGAGACCTCTTGTGATGATGGCAGCTACAGGAGGTCTGTCTTCTAAGATGGCCGTCTTGACAGCAACTCAGGGAAGCCAGATTTCCACGTCCTCCCCTGAAAAAGGACATGGCGTTTTCACCTATTATTTTCTCAAGGCGATCAAAGAAGGGAACAAGACCCTTGCCGAAATCTATGAGAACATCAAACCCCAGGTCGAGGACGAGGCCAAACAACTCAATGTCCAGCAGTCACCAGGTATCAGCCCGGATTTAGACACATTAAAGGGAAGGTTTTTATTAAGAAAATAAAACAGATGGAATCAGAAACCGTTATGAAAAAAACTGGAAAACTATTTTTATTGTTTTTGGGATTAATGCTTTTGTCAAATTGCGCTCCGGTGTATAAACCAGGAGGGTCTTCTGGGATAACTGGATCTCTGGGAATAACTATGGGCATGGTTAATATTGATGGTCTTATTGTCCAGCAAGCAGAAACAGGAGGCTTGAAAAAAGGAGATATTGTTTTAAGGCTTGATGGGAAGAAGATTAAAAGCATAGAAGATTTACAAAAGATAATACAGAGAAGAGCAGATAAAGAGGTTGATGCTGAAATTATAAGAAATAAGAAGAAAATAATCTTGAAAGTAAAAATTGGAAGAAAAGAAATTGTATGGAAAAAAGGCTGGCTAAGTGTAGAAGCAGCAAAAGAGGAAAATTCCGGTGATGCTCAGGTAAAAAAAGGTAATCGTCGCAAGGCATTAGAACACTATGCTGCTGCTTTAAAAAAATGGGTATCATCAGATGCTGATTTTCGTATTAAAGAAAAAATTAAAGATGCAAAAAATAAATTAGAAGGATTATTTAAAACGCTTAAAGGGCATACGAAAAGTGTAAAGTTAGTATTATTTTCACCGGATGGGAAATATATTGCATCAGCAAGTCAGGATAAAACAGTAAAATTGTGGTCAGTAGCATCGGGTGAATGCTTAAAGACATTTACAGGACATACTAATATTTTGAAATCACTATCTTTTTCACCAGACGGGAAATATATTGCATCAGGAGATTATGATAGAAAAATAAAGCTTTGGGAAATAGAAACAGGAGATTGTATACAGACACTAAACGACCAGCAATCATTCGCATCTTTTTCACCGGGAGGGAAATATATTGCATCAGCAAGTCAGGATAAAACAATAAAGCTTTGGGAGGTAGAAACAGGCAAGTGCATAAAGACGCTATGGCATTCTGAGAATGTGGAAGCCGTATGCTTTTCACCGGATGGGAAATATCTTGCCTCAGCATCAGCAGGGTATCCTGATAAATTAATAAAGATCTGGAGTATGGATGATTATAAATGCATAAAAACAGTTACATATTATAGAGGAAGTCCGAAATCACTATCCTTTTCACCAGACGGGAAATATATTGCATTAACAACAAGTTATGATGGATCAATTTTGTGGGAAGTAGAAACAGGCAAACGTATTAAAGAGATATCTGGAAAAGTTTCTTCACTATCCTTTTCACCGGACAGGAAATATATTGCATTGGTAAGTGAGAATAAAACAATAAAGATTTTTGAAGTGAAAACAGGAGAGTTTATAAATACACTCAGCGCTGATACTTATTATGTGACTTCACTATCCTTTTCGCCGGGTGGTAAATATATTGTATCGGGAGGTTGGGATAAAACAATAAAGCTTTGGGAAGTAGAAACAGGAGATCGCACAAAGACATTTACAGTTACAGGACATTCTAAAGCGCAATCAGTATCCTTTTCGCCAAATGGGGAATATATTGCATCAGGAAGTGATGACGGGATAATAAGATTGTGGCTCAATCCTTATAGTTTGTTATCATCTGCGTTCGTATATATAAATAATTCCGACACAGAACTTAAAAGCACTACCGGTAAGGTTTTAACAAAACTGCCAAGGGGAACAAAATTAAAAATAGAAGACAAAAAAGATGATTATTTATTTGTTAAGGTTAGTGAATCATTAAAGGGTTGGGTAAACCAAAAAAATGTATCTCGTGAAAAACCTGATTTAATGAAACCCGTAATCCGGATTATTGAGAAATCATTTAAAGACCCTGATATTTATTTAAAAGGAGTAGCTTATGATGATTGCAAAATAAGGTATGTAAAACTGGGTAATGTAGATTTAAAAAAGGGGAGTTTTGAAGTTAAAAAAGGAAATTTTGGAGATGTTTATCCATTTGAAGTAAATGTAACAATTTCACCGGGCATGAAACTTGAATTAAAGGCAGAGGACAGGAGTAATAAGATAACAAGTATTCCCA
>JAFCZU010000337.1 GCA_019314185.1 Deltaproteobacteria bacterium
CAAACCAGATAAAATTATCATCTGTTTTACACCATTTGATAACAACACAGCAACCTTCTCGTCCATGAAGAATGGCATTGTCAATAAGAACAGCGATCATTTTTTCCAGGAAAAAGGGCGATACTTGCAGTGAAACACCATGGAAGTGGTTTTTATCCAGGGTTAAATTGATCTGTTTAACCTTTGCTTTAGTCAAATGACGCTCTATAATGTTGTTAACCAACGGAGTCAAAAGTAAGGGAGTATTTGTAAAAATGCTGTTTTCTTGAGAGTCGCTTTGATTCAGAATCGCTTGTATTACAGACACCCCGCCACCAGTTTCAAGACCCTCGCGGATTTGCTGCCCCATGGACTTGTTTGATTTGCTCAAATCATCAACCGCCTCTATTGCACGGTTCCAATCAGTCTCCTTCTTATCGACAAACCGCTTAAGAAACTTCAATATATTGAGATCAAGATGCGCGGAACTTCTTAAAGAATGTACAAAAAGGCTGTAGCCAAGAAGCTCGGTCTCTCTTCTGCTACTGTATTCACCCAGAAGATAAAGACCTGTGGCTTGCAAGCCAAAACCAAAGCAAAAACGTTTTAAAGATGCTATTTGCTCTTTTGTACCTTTTTCCTTAAGCGGACCTATCATAAGGGCGCCAATATGACCTAAATGTGAAAAAGCAACCACAAGACTCATATCTTTGACTAAATTCATATCGTTACCTTTAATTGCCTTTTCCAATACATCCTGCTTAAATCGCTCGAACTGCCAAGCAGAATCAGACAATACTTCATCCGGTATTCCGGCCTTTTTTTTGTCAAGATATATTTGCGGCATGTCGCTATTCTCATGGTTGTTTAAGGCTATACCAACGAGGGGAAGGTACCTGTCTCTTGGTTCCATTCCAAGAAACAGACCGACAAATTCCGCATTTAGATATTGTTTGAGCTTTGTCAGAGCATTCTGGAGCAGAGTCCTTAAATCTATTTTTGCATCTTTCCTGCTGGAAAGAAGAACCATATCTTTGTTCAATGAAGCAAAAAACTCGTTCTCTTTCTCATATCGTTTATCTCTGTGTATAATTTCAATAACTTCTTTGACCCTGGAAAGACCTCGTAAAACTTTATTGTTAAAAAAATACTCAAGCTTTTTCTTTGTCCAACCCGCATTTTTATCTTGATATGAAATTATTTTGTTTAAACTCTCTTCAGCCTCTTTTAAACAATCTATCTCAAAATATTCAGGATTTCTCCTTAACTCGTCAATAAATTCTTTTCTTTTGGAAATCCACGGTATTATCTCCTTTATTGTTGGCTGTTCCAACTTGCCAATAATAAAGAAACCAAGCATTGCGCCATCTATAACGATTGGATAATAAAGGCTTTTAAACCCTAAATGACACTCTTTTATAATGGGTTTAATTTCCTGCCTGTTTTCCTCAAATTCTTTATAAATTTCTACAGCTCTCTTTCTCATATTTTTTTTGCAAGGGTGGTCATTCCAATCAATCATTTTTTTTTCTTTAAATAAATTTGCGCAAAAATCCGGATAAAAGAGGGTGCGATCGACAGGAGGCAAAAGTTCGGGTATGTTGTTCCGAATTTCAACAAGCATAACTGTCATGTTAAAATGAGTGGCAAGCCCAGCCAATAAATACGCAATTATACTCATATCCCCAAAATCAAGATTATCCGTAATCCAGCGCGGGGTAAACGGCCAGCTTGCAGCTTCCTCTTTGAGCCCAAAATCCTTTTCTTCAATTTTATCATATTCGGATATAGGTTTTTTCCTTTCCGGCATGTTGAGTTCTTCTTCTGAAATGCCTTCATTGCGGGCTGCATTAGATAGTTGTTCAACTTTAGATAAATTGCCTATTTCTTGTTCCATGCTTGTCCATGCGCACCATGCGGGCACATGAGAGTGATCAGTGTTTATGGCTTCTTGAAAAAGCTCTCTGGCTCTAGCAATATCCCCTTGCTCCTTTTCCATAATTGCCCATGCCTGCCATGAGGGCACATGAGAGGGATCGACATTTGTGGCTTCTTGAAAAAGCTCTCTGGCTTTGGCAATATTTTTTTGCTCCTTTTCCATGATTGCCCATGCATGCCATGGGGGCACATAAGAGGGATTAGTTTTTGTGGCTTCTTGAAAAACTATACGAGCCTTGTCAATTTCATTGTTTTCTTTAAATCGGACCGGAATAATGGTAAATAGCTTATTTTCAAAAGATTCGCCAAGTCTTCCAATAGCCTCAAGAATATCCTTATAAATTTCCATTTCATCAACAAGGGTGTTTTTCGTATCAAAAAGAAATTTACAAGCTGCTTTAGCAATAGCCGTGTGTCTTATTTCTACAAACCGTCTGTAAACATTCAGATCAAGCTCTCCGGGCAGTTTTTTAAGGAGTCGGTCATATATATCGTCTCTTTTTATACCAACGGTTTGCAGAAAAAGCCTGGTGGTGCATTCAATCTCCCATCTGTTCAGGGCAGCCACAATACTATAGGCCTTAAGCATAAAATCGCCGTCAGGCAGAGCGTAAACACTTTTGCAAACACTGGCCACGGTTTTGGAAAGATCATCTCCGCCAATATAATGCAGAAGCGTTGCCAGAAGATCCCCTTTGCCTGTATCGTAAAAATATTTTGTCTGTTTAAATAACGGCAGTTCTTTTAATTTGCCCAATTGATTATGTTTTCGAAGCTTAAAAACAAATCGTTCAGCTTCAGTGGGACTGATCCAGCTTAACTTAAATTCCTTATATGTCAGTTCACGTCTTATTTCGGAAAGACGAATTGCGCCCTGTTTTACTTCATGGGTTCTGCCAATAAGAAGAATGCGCAGGCGAACGTAGGAATTTTTTTTCCATTGCTTGATACGAAGGTGGATATCGCTTAGGTTTTGCGCTCTGTTAACCACAACAAGAACATCTTTATCCCGATATTTTTGCAATCTATCAACAAGGTCTTGAGGAAAACGGTATGGATTATCTACCCAGAAAATATCAAATCCTTCATTTTTCCAAAAATCATAAGCTATTCTATATGCAAGAGTTGATTTACCCTCGCCGGCAGGAGCTGTAAGCAGAGCTACGCGCAACTCCTGAACACTGAGAAAGCTTTTGATTTCCGATTCCAGGTCTCTTTTGGCATCCAGATCATCGACAATAATTTTCCAGCCCGGCTTTCCTCCATGATAAAAAAAATCAGGACCTGATTTCTGCTTTTTACTTTTTATCAAATCCTCATCAAGCCTATACCAGTCGGATGCGGCGTTGTATGAAAGCAAAGAATATGCCTTGCCATGACCAATGGTCAGTTCAATAATGTCAGTCAGAAATGATTGATAAAAAACAACTTTTTTTGAAGTATCAATTTTATCATCTATCGGAGCGTCGCAAGGAATGACTCTCAAATGGTCAGGAACCTGAAAGCTGCTATCATGGTTTGGAACAAAGAAAGCATACCAGGGTTTTGGCTGCGACACGCTATTTTCACAGAATCTTATCCAGTTTTGAAAAAGCGGATCATTTGGTTCAAATCCTATAAAAAGCGGGATGTATTCACTAAAAACCGTTTTATAATACTCCTTCCAGCAATTTTGTTTAATGACATCAGTATATTTTGAATTGGCAAGAATTATACTTTCAGGCTTATCTGCCACGCCAAGTTCGTAGAGGATATGTACTTTTTTGTTTTTGAGCGTGTTTAGCGCGCCCTTTCCATCTGTCCATGAATGAGATAAAACTGATTTTTCTGAAAAACTGTGCGCCAAGATATTATCAAGGTTTGTGGTGATAGTAGCGCTGACTTGTAATGATGCGGCAAGATGATAAAGAATGCCAACGCTTCGAGTTCTTTTATATATCCGCGAAATTGTCTGTTCAAACAACTCGGAATTTTTGGTTTTTTTCAACCCTCTTAAACACCACTCAGAAACCCGAAGATAATCTTTTTGTTTCAACCACAAGTCGATATTGGAAGAATCCATGTTTCTGCTTTCAGCAAGATATCCGTCAA
>JAFCZU010000338.1 GCA_019314185.1 Deltaproteobacteria bacterium
GATGCAACGCCCCAGGCGCATCTATTCTTGATCTGCGTGGCATATATCTCTTATGACATAAATTGTTCGACTTGTCAATATATCAAGGAACGTCCCGCAACCCGTCCCGCAACCGGTTCCGTCCCGCAACCGGTTCGTCCCGCAACCGGTTCGTCCCGCAACCGGTTTCCACCCTGCATTTTACAAGGGAATCGATGCCGGCCATGGACAAAGGAATGTCACAACAAAATAGCAAGCATAGGCAGCCCAGGAATATAAACAATATGCTGTTTAGGTTTGTCCTTTCAGTAAATTTCAGATTTTTCATTTCATCTCTCCTTTTTCAATATAAGGTTGACGTGGATAGCGGCTTTTGCCCCCTATCTTTTGTCAACATGAGAACATAAATGAAAAAAGGAGTTGTCATTGACAAGGTAAAACAGTTGTAAAAAAATTGTAAAACAGAACCTGTTCATGGTGTAATTAGATTATTTCTTGATATTCATTTCAATATTTCTTCTGATTTTTGATCTTTATTCTTAAACCTATGTCCCCTTAAATCTTGACTAATTAACAACAAGGGTCAAACGTAGACTTGACCCCATTCCAAGCAATATCTTCTGTGGTTCATCGAACCCTTCCCTTTCCTTTTCAGGGGCCTTTTCAAGGACCGGGTCATATTCGAGGAAGACGCTCCAGTATTTATCCGCCCCATCTTCAAAGAACTGCACATGGTAGGATGTTACCTGTTTATTCAGGATAAATCTTGTTAACACCTCTTCGTCAAAACCTTTTTTGTTTCGATCGAATGGGATGGTGATAATCTTAAACATGCATTACACAAAATTCAGGCCAGTCGTTGACTTTCCTTCGGAGTCAACTCCCGGCCTCTAAAAGGTAAAAATTTAAAAAACCAAAAACTAAGGCGTCCTGGCAAGGCGAAAGCCCAGCGCTTCGCCCCTGTTGCCGGGGAAATTCCTGCCGCGAATGGCTGACCGGCAGTGCCTGGCCTCGAGGATCCAGCTACCGCCGCGAAACACCCGGCCGGAGCCCAATAATGGTCCTTTAGGGTCGGTAACATGGCCACCAGGGTAATTCCAGTACCAATCCTGGCACCACTCACAGACGTTGCCGTGCATATCATGCAGCCCCCAAGCATTGGGCGGAAAACTTCCCACGCGAATAGTGGTATAGCGGTACTCTCCTTTTTCACATTCAGGCATAGGATAATTACCATTATAGTTGGCCAGATCAGTTGACAAACACTTCCCAAAGAAAAAGGGATCTTCCCTCCGTGCACGGCATGCATACTCCCACTCGGCCTCCGTCGGAAGCCGGTAATTGTCCGAACGCTCCTTCTGGTTTAGCTTGCGGATAAACTCCTGCACCTTATACCAGGAAACTCGCTCCACAGGGCAATCATCCCCGCAGTTACTGAAGTACGATGGGTTTTTTCCCATGACTTCTTGCCACTGTACCTGGGTAACTTCGGTTGTCTGCATGTAAAAAGGCTTGCTAATAGTCACCCTGTGCTGCCTTTCATTACCGTATCTTTCCGATTCGTAAGAAGGACTTCCCATCATGAAACTCCCAGCCGGAATCAGAACAAATTTCATGCCGATGGAGTTGGTGAAGCTCTTGCCTGAAGGTCCGATACTCTCTGCCACCCGAATTTTCTTTAAACGAAATTCAAAGTACTTGTCCTCTCCGGCACCAAGCTCAACCCATCTTCTCTCTGTCTCGCATTCCATTGCTGAGACTTCCACATGGTATCGACCAGGCTCAAGTTCTATGCCTTGGTAAAACTTCGGGCCTATATTGAGAATCTTTACCCTTGCATCCCCAGGTTCGGTCTCCACAAAAAGCCGGCCCGTTTTTGTTGATACAATCTCCGGCTCCGTAACTGTTACGGGTGGCTCATGTTTTTCCCCTGATAAATAAAAAAGAAGCAGAACCACCACGATCAAAGCGCCCGCTCCGTATAGCCATCCAGGGATGCGCTTCTTGCCATCTTCGGCCTTTTTTGACGGAACGACAACGTTTGCGCGAACTTCAATTTGTACATCTCCGCCATTGCTCTTGATCAGGAGTTGTCCATTCCAGGTTCCGGCCTCAAGATCACGTATAGTGACCTTGAGGCTGTCGCCTGCGCGACTGACATCGAAAAAATCACCGGATTTCTCATAGCTCCACTTGAGCTCTCCTCCCCCCTTATTCTGTATTTGCAGAGTTCGTTCATAAGATGAACCCGCCTTTATTTCGCCAAAGTCGATGAGTTTCTCCGGTATTGTTATTATCTCAGGCTCAACCAGGCGTGGCGGTTCAGGTATCGACCTTGGTCGTTTTGAGCCAACCTTGTCCCACTTTCTGATGAACGCCACGGGCACCATACGTTCCTGGCGGAATTGTTCAAGGAGATCATCGTATGTTTGTAGATCCTTTGACAATTGCGTCGGCTCCATGGCCAGTACTTGCCTGGCCTTATCCAGGATGTCATCTGGAAGGATGCCTTCGGCAGCCAGATCAAAGAGCTTCTTTCGGATCTCCTTTCTCCGCTTCTCTCGCGGGGTCTTGCTGCTGCGGGCAATAACCAATTCACCCCGAACGTTTAGATCGCATTTCGTAGGCTCCTGAGGGCTTTCTTCCAGCACCTTATCATGCACATAGGTGTAGAGTTCTGCCATGGTTATGCGCCCGTCGTCGTCTATATCGGCCTTGCCCTCACGAATGCCTTCGATGATGTGCTTGGTGAAGATGCCATATTGATCCGACTCTTTTTCCAGAGCAACTTGAATTCCTGTGGAAGCCGTCATTATGTATGTGCCGCGGCCGCCGGAGACGAGGTGTAACTGGTCATCCACACTACTTCTGGCGAAGGCGGCGTCTGCTGCTGCGCCATAGCAGCAGTCAAGGACAAGCACTACTTTGTTTGATGGAGAGATGTCGACATACTCTTTTATCGTACTTACAGGAATCGAGGTAGCCTCCAAGGTACTTACAATGGTATTGGTAGCACATAGATGGAGCCTGCCGGCTGGGTTCAGCTTTCCGTGCCCTGAATAGTAGATTAGGACCAGATCATTCTTGCTGGCTTTCCTGAGAACGTCGTTGATCTTGAGTAGCGCCTCGTGGTTGGGGACATTCTTGAGCAAAAAAGTGTTGGTAAACTGACCGTAGACTTTTGAGGAGAGTACTTCATTTAGACCGTCAACGTCATTCTCAGGACATCGTAAATCTTCAAGCTTCGGTTCATTCGGGAACCGGCTGCTCGCAATGAGAATCCCGTAACGTCGATCGCTCATCGTCAACCTCTAAGGAACTCATTTGCCAGCTTGATAGTCTCGTTCACCTGATTGGCCTTCAAGTTCTCTGCGCGAATCACAAACTTCTCTCCGTCCTTGCGCTCACATACCATCTCCAGGGCGGACCTTCTTTCAAAGTAAGACTTCATCACGTTGAATAATGCAACTATCGTACCGCTGCTTAGGGCAGTCAGAAGAATATACGCCGGCGTAATAAGGTCTCCCCTGGTGCCTGCGTTGCGTGACGGCTCTTCGGGTAGGCTCGCTGTCAGTTCAGTTTCCTCGTTCAAAGTTCTGGATAGGGCACGGGTTAATTCCTGAAGATCATCGGCAGATAGGTCTGCACAAGCAATCGAAAGAGTTATATCCATAAATGATCCTCCATTAAGCGGGCATACCCACTACGGGGCGCGAACGGTAGGTTATCTGGTTTCTGTTCGGAAGCTTTTTTTGTCCACCAGCAATTTCCAGATGGACAGGAACTGATGCAATCGACCGATAGAATTCTTGGAAATGCTGAACAGCCTCAGCTAAACAGAAAAAAGAGTTGTGATATGTCACATAGAGAAGAAAACGAGCCAAATTATTTACCTCAAAAGACAAGACAGGAGATTTACAGCCGCGTGTGGATATATAGCGCAACAGAATTGGTCCAAAATAAAGCTGCATACATGACATGATATCAAGAACAATCGTTAGGATTACATATATTTGTATATAAGAAGCGGAGCCGCATGTCAATAGAGAAGAGGTCTCAACACAGGGTGGATGGATGGCATTCCCTTGCTCTTTGCAACTATTTTGATTGCCTGCCATTTCAGCTACTTACCCCATCCCCAAACACAGTAAAGATCTCACACCCCGCACCATTTGAGAACCAAAAAGAGGCTGTAAAGATGTCCATCTGACATCTGTGTATCAAAACACGGTTTGTCAAAACATAGATGTCCTTGCAATTATCTATGCTGGTGCCAGGAAAAATACGAGTAGCGATATCTTGCCAGAATCGAAACTCACGCGTGTTGCAAATATGTTTTGATATCCGAATGAAATTAATGCTACTTTTTCTCGGCCCGCCCAACATACGGCTCAGGGGCTGTCAGCGCGTCAGTGCTGGCAGTCCCTTGCAGCCGCTGGTTGGGCGCTTATATTTTTAGATTTTTGTTTATAAAATGAGTCCTGTCTTCAAGCTCAATTTTGGAGTTTAATTGCTTCTTTGGCCTTTTGTTTTTTCGCCAACCGCTCTACTAATACTTTGTAGTCCCTGTTTGCCATGTTGATATATTCTTTTGTGTAATTGATAAGTTCTTGTGTATCATTGCCGTCCGAGCTTATCATCACCGTGTAGCCAGCAAATCTAAATGCTCCAGGACCTTTTCCCAATATAGCGCTATGGCTTCCAGGATTATGAAAGCATTTAATCCAATTAGGATTTACATGTTGGTCGAGTGTCATAGAAAGCAAGCCGTCTTCCCATTTAGCATCTACGAGTGTAGGCGGATTAAGGACATGAGGATCATCAATTTCAGTTTCAGGTATAACTGTCTTTTTTAGGATGCTGAGTTTCTGCATAGTGACAAACTCATTTTTTCTGGAAATGAGTAGCCGTTTAATCTCAGCAATTGAAGCTGGACGCTGGTCTGAAGATTGCTTAAGCATACTGTCCACTAAATCATCTAAATATGTATATTGCTCCTCAGTATCACCAATACGCTTGAAACCCACACCATGTGCGAGTTTGCCAGTGAACATTTCATTAAGAATTAAACTAAGAGCATATATATCTGCACGATGATCAACAGACCCTCCTTTTTCACGTTGTTCAGGGGCTGCATACTGGAAGTTGGCAAGACGAGATTTTGGCTGTGTCTCAATTATTGTTAAAAGTAGAGGTTCTGCAAAATGTGCGATACCAAAATCTGCAATCACTAGTGTCTTGGAGGAAGAACTATAAAGGATATTTTCAGGCTTAATATCCCTATGCCAAACATGTTGGAAATGGGCTGCTTCAAGACCATCAAGCATTTGTGAAAAGAAGGGAAGTACTCTATCAGTAGGGATACCCTGTTTAATTAGGTCTCTAAGGTTTTGGTTGTAATATGGCATTACATAAAATGGGCATTTTTCTCCTTTTAAAGAGGTTTGTCCCCAGTCGATAACCTTAACAATATTTTTATGATCATTTTGTGCACAAAAAGAGAGTTCGTTTTTAAATCGTTTTAATTTTTCATTAGTAATACGATCTGGTGTCAAGTATTTTAGAGCAAAAATTTCACCCTCTTCATTTTCGACTTGAAGTACTGTACCGGAGCCGCCAGAACCTATGTTCTTGAGATATCGAAAAGAATTAAAAGCTGTATGGAAAACAGTGTCTTTTACTTTTGCCATTGTAAATTCCTGTATTTATGTAGCCCAACGTCTGAACTGAGCTACGGCGCTCAGCCTATGCCTTACTCCGGCCTATCCGAAATCGTATGGCCTTCTCCCGTTACCTCCAGTGATTGGTTGTGTGCCGGGCACGGCACACGTCTTAAAGGTGAGCCTACAATTTCCAATTATGGAAGTCAATTCCGACACCAATTCTCCCGCGTGCAATACAAGAGTCAAAAGCAACACAATACTACCTTCCTTCATGGCAAGTTATTTACTTGTTTATGGACGTCCCTAACTGTCCTTGTTAGGCAATTCCATTATTTAGCTCATTGCGCCCTATGTACCGCCAACGACCAGGGGCATGAAGTTTATTACTACGCACAGTTCTTCCTGACGATAGCTTTACCTTAACAACGAAATATGGCGTATACATCGCATTGAGAGGATGTTCGTACAATTCGCATTGAAAATTTAGTGGTTGCCCTGGCTCAAGCTTGACTGGTTCTCCGTCCAGTAGCTGATATACAGCACCGTTATACCAAATATTGGGATATAAACGAGGGCGAAGAAATGGCCTTTTAAGATGACTCCTTGCTATATGCCAAAGAGAATATGTTCCTATAGCTGCGCATTCCACTATGTATTGTGGTTCGGTGCTTCTATTTATTACCTTTGCGCCGATGCTATCCCGCTTAGTACCATCAAAATTGAGCGATGCAGATGGCTCAACGCGAACGGGAAAGAGCCACATATAAAATTTGCGCAATGCAAAAATAGCGGCAACAAGTCCGGTTATTCCGCCAGCTAATTTAAGGATTGTTTCCAATTCCATATTACTCGATCAATTTGCCCAACATAGAGTAGACTGCCGAATAGTCGTCTTATAATACGGCTAATCTACGTACTAAATTGTTTTATACGGCTGTTTGGTCGTATAAAACGATCTATTTGTGGATTAGACGACTTTTTTGCT